>NZ_CDWWEW010000039.1:0-16909 GCF_977966315.1 Frankia sp. CeRuru1 | reverse complement strand
CCTCGTTGTCCGGCAAGGTGGTCGGCGGAGTCCTCACACTGGCGCGGGACGCGGAGGTGCCTGTGCTCCTGGTGGCTGGGCGGGTTGACGCCCCCCGGCCGGAGGGGGTCCGGGCCGAGATCGCCCTTGTCGATCTTGCCGGGGGGTCGGCTATGGCGATGGCCGAGCCGCTCCGGTGGCTGCGGAGGGCCGGCGCCGAGCTGGCCCGCCGGGCCACGACCGCCCGGTGAGCGGGAGCCGACCGGTGCGGGGGAGCGGCCGGTATGGGGGGGACCGCCCGGGCCCGGCCTGTGGGTCAGACCCGGCGGTTCATCCCGGTGAGGAGGTAACCGATCTTCCGCCAGGTGTTGGGCCCGCAGACCCCATCGTCCGGGATGCGGCCGAACCACGGCGCGGCATAGCGCTGTAGGGAGGCCACCCGGGCAGTGGTCCGTGGCCCGTACACGCCATCCGGCGTTATCCGGTTGGGATCACCGGTGGGGGCCTCATGGCCAAAGATGATGTTCAGGGTGTTCTGGAGCTCCACGACGTCCGGACCACGCGATCCCTCCCGCAGGGTTGGACGGTTGTCGTAACGGTGCCGGGGATCGACGGCTGCGCCGACTCCGTTATGCCGTGCGGCGGCGAGGATGTCCCGGCGTCGGTTGGCCCGGATGTCCCCCGGGCAATTGTGGCCTCCCCACGCCTGGCCACCCATTCGGTGGGTACCGATACCGTAACCGCCGGGAGAGTCGGTGATCTCTTCCTGCCATCCGAACTCCCGCATCCCCCACTGAAAGAGCTCGCCGAGTCGGATGATTTGTAGGGGTGTGTAGTCCTCGGTCTCGTACCCTTCGCATTCGCAGGAGATCCAGTATGGATTTCCCGCCGCTTGGGCCCAGGCCCTCCGGTCGAAAGGAACGTACTGCTCGAAGTCGCCGTTCCTCGACAGCCACAGGTGTGAGCTGACCCGGCTGGCGGTGTTGTCGAACCAGCCGAACAGGGAGCCGCCGCCCACCTGGACATGTGGGATGAGGCCCCGGGTGGGTTGGATCATCGCTCCGGCCGTGTTCCGTACCGGACGGAAGCGGGCCGGCGGGTACAAGGTCGGTGCCATCGCTACCGGCCCTCCTTCCCACGCATGCCGCCGCGACAGATCCTCGTTTGGGAAATCACGATTCCGGGCCGCTTCCTGTTCATGGGGTCATCAGGTCGGTTGACCGCTACAGTCATAGTTTCCAGCCGGAGTACCGGCATGGCCATAGTGCCGGGTTGCTACGGAGGGGTCCGCATCGGGGCGGTATGCCCGGGCGTATGGCAGGTGGAAACCCTCCCGCCGGATCCGTGACAGAACGTTGCGGCGGGCCCGACCCGGTCCGGCGGTGCGCCCCCGGGCACGGACGGTCGCCGCCGCAGCCGCCACCCCTTCGACGCCTCGTCAACTCTCGGTATCGATGGGCATACTGACTGTCTTTTTGTGGATGTTTGCAGGAACCGCGGACCGGGTGGCGGAGCCCGTGTTTCGATGCCGCCTATATCGTTTTACCGCATGATCGACCCGCAGCTGGGCTCGAGAAGGAGGCATTCAATGCGGTATGCCGTATCTTTCCCGCGACGAGTCGGACGGCCGTTATCCTCCGGAGCGCCGGGAGCGGCGGCATCCGGAGGAGGTCGTCCCGCGCGGCGCGGCTCCCGGCGGGCGGGCCGGCGCGGCGGCGCGACCCGGACCACTCGGACCACTCGGACCACCCTGGCCACTCTGACCACTCTGACCACCGCCGGGGCGACCCTCGTGGTGAGCGGCATCCTGGCTCTGGTGAACGCGGGCGCCGCGCAGGCCGGTGGAGCGACCTGGGCGAACTGCCCGGGCGGGCAGGCGACGGAGGTTGGTGTGCCGGCGGCGGCCGGAGAGCCGAACAGACCCGCGACGTATCTCGACGCCGGTTTCTACGTCCATGTCGCCTCGTTGTGGCCGCCGGCCACGGCATCGCTGTGCCGGACCGGTCCAGGCCGGGGTGAGGAGGCCGGTGAGCCGATCTTCAGGTTCGGGCACCTGGGCTGCCCCGGCGGCGACGCGACCTTCGGCGTGCGCAGGCCCGCGGTGCTGGGCCGGGCGAGCGCCGACGTCCCGTCGGCGACCTGGGGAACCTACCTGCCGGCCGGCTGGTACAGCCTGGACGACCTGAGTGACCCATCGTGGACGTCGGTTTGCTGGTCGTCCAGGAGACGCTGACCGATCCCGGCCGGCGAAGCGCCGATTCCGGTCAACCGGATTAACCGGAATCGGCGCGGGAGGGCTGGACGATCAGTAGCGGTAGTGGTCGGCCTTGTACGGACCCTCGACGGGTACGCCGATGTAGTCCGCCTGCTGCTTGGTCAGCTGGGTGAGCTTCACGCCCAGCGCGTCGAGGTGCAGCCGGGCGACCTTCTCGTCGAGGTGCTTGGGTAGCACGTACACCCCGAGGGGGTAGTTTTCGGTCTTCGTGAACAGCTCGATCTGCGCGATCACCTGGTTGGTGAAGCTGTTCGACATCACGAAGCTCGGATGCCCGGTAGCGCAACCGAGATTCATCAGCCGGCCCTCGGCCAGCACGATGATCGAGTGGCCGTCCGGGAACACCCACTCGTCGACCTGCGGCTTGATGTTGATCTTCTCGATGCCGGGGGTCCTGGCCAGGCCGGCCATGTCGATCTCGTTGTCGAAGTGCCCGATGTTCGACACGATCGCCTGGTGCTTCATCGCCGCCATGTGCTCGGCGTGGATGATGTTGAAGTTGCCGGTCGTGGTGACGAAGATGTCCGCCGTCGCGACGACGTCCTCCAGGGTGGTGACCTGGAAACCATCCATCGCGGCCTGCAGGGCGCAGATCGGGTCGATCTCGGTGACGATCACCCGGGCTCCCTGGCCGCGCAGCGCGTCCGCGCAGCCCTTGCCGACGTCACCGTAGCCGCACACCACGGCGACCTTGCCGCCGATGAGCACGTCGGTGGCGCGGTTGAGACCGTCGATGACGGAGTGGCGGCAGCCGTACTTGTTGTCGAACTTCGACTTCGTCACCGAGTCGTTGACGTTGATCGCCGGGAATGCCAGCGTGCCGGCCTTCGCCATCTCATAGAGACGGTGCACGCCGGTCGTGGTCTCCTCGGTGACGCCCTTGATGTTCTTCGCGGTCTCGGTCCACCGGCCCGGCTTCTCCGCGATGGTGCGGCGCAGGGTCTCCAGGACGATCGCGTACTCCTCGCCGTCCGCGGTGTCCGTCGCGGGGACCGCGCCGGCCGCCTCGAACTGGGCGCCCTTGTGGACGAGCAGGGTCGCGTCGCCGCCGTCGTCGAGGATCATGTTCGGGGTGCCGCCGCCCGGCCAGGCCAGCGCCTGGTCCGTGCACCACCAGTACTCCTCGAGGGTCTCGCCCTTCCAGGCGAAGACCGGCACGCCCCGCGGGTCGTCCTTGCTGCCGTTCGGCCCGACGACGACGGCGGCGGCCGCGTGGTCCTGGGTGGAGAAGATGTTGCAGGAGACCCAACGGACGTCGGCGCCGAGCGCTACCAAGGTCTCGATCAGCACCGCGGTCTGAATTGTCATGTGCAGGGAGCCCATAATGCGGGCGCCCCTGAGGGGCTGGCTGGCCGCGTATTCCGCCCGGGTGGCCATGAGGCCGGGCATCTCGTGCTCGGCAAGCCGGATCTCCTTGCGGCCGAACTCGGCCAGTGCGAGATCCGCGACCTTGAACTCGAAACTCATGCCCTCTCCTTCGACGCTCGGGCGGCTGCCGAGCCTATACGGCGGATGTCTCGTCCTGGTTTCCACCCGCCATCGGCCGCGGCCGTGATGCGCCGGCCTTGGAACGGGTTTCTTGAGCGTCCCACATGTCGCCGCGTTGACGAAGACCCGGTCCGGTCCTGTCGCCGACCGCCGGACCCGGGTCGGCCTGGCGTGGCTGGTGCACCCAGCCGCGCTCGTCCGCCCAGATCAACAGGGGTGGGAGGACGACCAGCGCGGACAGCAGGGCGACAGCGACGTTGAGGGCGACCAGCAGACCGAAGTCGCGCAGCAGCGGCAGGGAGCTGAAGGCCAGGACGGCGACCCCGATCACGGCGGCGAGCGCGGAGACCACGAAGGCGCGTCCGGTGCGGGCCGCGGTCTGGTCGACGGCCTCCTTCGGCGTCAGGCCGCGTCGACGCTCCGCCAGGTGGCGAAGCACGAGCAGGGTGGTGAACTCGCTGCCCAGCGCGATGACGAGCGGGCCGCCGACCGCGGTGAGCGGGCTGAGGTCGACGCCGGCCAGCCAGGCGATCATGGAGCTGAGTCCGACCGCGATCAGCACCGGCACCAGCGACAGGACCGCCCGGACGATGCTGCGGTGCCAGACCAGCAGCATGAGCAGGACGCCGACCAGCGCGAAGTAGGTCAGCTGGGTCCGGTTCTTCGTGAAGTTCTCCAGCAGCCCGGTGCCGACCACGGCGAGGCCCGACGGGGTGGCGCGTACCCCTTGCGGCGGATGGACCGTGTCCCGGATGTCGTCGACGATCATGGCCCGCCGTTCCAACGAGCCCGATCCGGTGCGGAAGACGAGGTTGAGCGCGTTGTGGGCCAGGTTCACCGTGGCGCGCTGGATGTCAGGCGGCGCCGCGGCGTAGCCGAGCCGGATGTCCTGACCCGTCGGCAGGACGACCGTCGTGTTCGGCACCTCCATCATGAAGCTGATGGTCGTGACGAGGCTCGACGCGGTCAGCAGGTCGGCCGGGTCCTTCGCGAGCCGGGTGTTCGCGAACTCGGCGAGGAAGGAGACGGTGGCGTCGTCGAAGACGTTCGGCGACTGGACGTAGATGCCCAGCTCGCTGGCGGATCCGGTGCTCGCGCGCAGCGTGTTGATGTTCTTGATGACCTGGCTCTGCTGGTCGACCCATTTCTCCGGATCGGTCTGGATCTTCAGTGTGCCGTCGGTGACGATCCCGACGGCGAAGACCGCGACGGACACGACGGCGAGCGGGACCGCGGTGATCCGTGGCAGGGATCCCAGGATGATCACCATCCGACCCAGCGGGCCGTGGGTGTAGTCCTTCGGGGGGGTCGGCCGGCGACGTTCCCGCAGGCCCAACGAGGCGGTGAGAAGCAGGATCGTGGCGATGACGATCACCGGCAGGCCCAGGGCGAGCAGCGTGCCGAAGTCCCGGATCATCGGGACGTCGCTGAACTCCAGCGCGAGGAAGGACAGCACCGCGGCGACGGTGGCGGCGCTCAGCGCGGGCAGCAGCCCGGCCAGGGCCGCGATGACGGGATGGCCGGCCCGGGCCAGCTGGGCCTCCTCCTCCACCCGGCTGTGGAGCTGGACGGCGAAGTCGATGCCGACGCCGAGCAGCACCGGCAGACCGGAGATGGTCACCACCGACAGTGGGATGCCCGCGTAGCCGGCGAGGCCGAACGCCCAGATGAGGCCGACGGCGACGACGCCGAGCGGGAGCAGCCGCCAGCGCACCGCGAAGGCGACGAGCAGCAGGCCGGCCATCAGCGCCAGGGAGATGCCCCCGAGGGTGGCGAACCCGCCGCGCAGGTAGTCGTTGAGGTCGCGGAGCAGCGCGGGCGCCCCGGTCGACGTTGTCGTCGCATTATCGAATATGCGTTCGGATACGGCTTTCTCGACCAGGGTCGCGGCCTGGCCCTCGGTCGTGAGGGAGGCGTTGCCCCGCAGTCGGGTGACCATCTGGCTGGTGGATTCGGTCGGGAAGAATGGCTTGATCGACTTGCGGATGGCACCCGTGTTGTCGCGGAGCAGGAAGGAGACCCATGCCGGGTTGTCGTAGACCCGCTCGGCCACCGGGATCGCCTGCATCCGCTGCAGGGTCGTGATGGAGTCGGCGAGGCGCCGCTGGGCGGAGGCCGGATCCGGGTCGCGGCGCTGGGCGCCGAGCAGGATCTTCCCGGCGGGGCTGTTGACGGGATTGCCGTCCGGGCTCGTGACCAGGTTGTTCGTGAACTCCAGCGCCGCGAGCGGGGTGATCACCGATTCGATCCGGTCATCGGCGTCGAGGCTGGCCTGCAACTCCCGGAACTGGCTGATGTTGCGCTTGGTGAACAGGTCCTCGAGTCGTTCGCCCTTGTCCAGGGTGAACAGCGTGACCATCGCCTGGCCGCCGAAGAGGGACTGGTAGGCGACGTTGTCCCGGGCGACCTGGGAGTCGGGGTTCAGATAGTTGTCCTGGCCGGTGGTGAACTCCAGCCGGGTGGTTCCGAACCCCAGGGCGGCGGTGACGAGCAGCGCCACGACGGCGACGATGCCCGAGCGCCGACTGACCATACTGACCATACGGACGAGTGCCACCGATGGCCCGGACCCGTGGTCCGGGCCCGACCCGTGGTCCGGGCCCGAGGGGCGGCCTGGCTCCGACCGGTGTTCGGGCCGGCCGGGATGATCGGCTGGATCGCCGGTGGACGGGGAAGGCGTAGGCATCGGTCACGCTCCGGAGCTATCCGTGTTGCCTCCGGATCGACGCGCGTTACCTGTCGGCCCGACGGCTGTGTCCCTGCTGTATAGCGCAGCAGGTCACACCGCCTGAAGGCCCCGGGGCAGCCGATTTCGCCGGAAAATGCTTCAGGCGATCAACATGCCCTGGGCCTGGCTCCCCGCGCTCGGGCCTGCCCGGGGTCAGACGCCCGCGGACTCCCGTGACGGTCGGAGTTCGACGAGCGAGTCGTAGCTCGGGAAGAAGAGCCCCTCGTGCCCGTCATCCCAACGCACGACGAACGGCGGGCCTCCGTCCTCGCCGCGTACCTCGACCACGGTCCCGTGTCGTTCTGGGCTGCCCACCGTGCGGCCGTGGACGACGAACCTCTCTCCGACGGATGCGAACATCATGATGGCCGACCTCCCTGCCGGGCGATCCGGTCTGTTCCGCCTGGATGCTCCGGTGACCGATCGCATGCGCGTGCTCTTTCTGCCTAGCACGGGGTGCCGGTCGCGGCATATTCGGAGTCCGAAAGGTCGCGAATTCCCGGCTCAGGACAGCCGCTCGACGACCAGCGCCATGCCCTGCCCGCCGCCGACGCACATCGTCTCCAATCCGATGGTCGTGTCGGTGGTGTGTAGTCCGTTCAGCAGGGTGGTGAGTAGGCGGGCGCCGGTCATCCCGAACGGGTGACCGAGCGCGATCGCGCCACCGTGCACGTTCAGCTTCGCGACGTCGAGCCCGAGTGCCCGGTAGGCCGGGATGACCTGCGCCGCGAATGCCTCGTTCAGCTCTACCAGGTCGACGTCGTCGATCGTCATCCCCGCCCGGGCCAGGGCCCGCCGGGACGCCTCCACCGGGGCCAGGCCCATGATCTCCGGTGACAGCGCGCTGACGCCGGTGGAGACGATCCGGGCCAGCGGGGTGATGCCGAGCTCGCGGGCCCTGGTGTCGCTCATGACGATGACCGCAGCGGCTCCGTCGTTGAGCGGGCAGGCGTTACCGGCCGTGACGGTACCGTCTGGGCGGAACACCGGCCTGAGGGCGGCCAGCGCCCGCATCGTGGTTCCCGGCCGGGGACTGTCGTCGCTGTCGATCACCCCGCCGTCGGGCAGCGGCACCGGAATGATCTCCCGCTTGAAGAAGCCGTCCGCGACGGCCCGCTCCGTCAGGTTCTGCGAGCGGCAGGCGTACTCGTCCTGTTCGAGGCGGCTCACGCCGGCGAGCTGGGCCACGTTCTCGGCGGTCTGCCCCATAGCGATGTAGACGTCGGGCAGTTCGCCGGCCGCCCGGGGATCCGTCCAGGGCGCGGACCCCGCCTGCGCGCGGGCCGCCGTACGGGCCTGGGCCTCGCAGTAGCGCGGGTTCTGGGTGTCCGGCAGGCTGTCGCTGTTGCCCCTGACGAAGCTGCTGACGACCTCCACCCCGGCGGCGATGAACGCGTCGCCCTCTCCCGCGCGGACGGCGTGCGCGGCCATCCGCAGAGCCTGCAGGGAGGAGGCACAGTACCGGGAGACCGTCGTGCCGGGAACGGTGTCGAACCCGAGGCTGACGGCGACGACGCGGCTGATGTTGTGTCCCTGTTCGCCTCCGGGTAGCCCGCAGCCGATGATGAGATCGTCGATATCGGCCGGGTCGAGGGCCGGAACCTGGTCCAGGGCTGCCCGGACGATGACGGCCGCGAGGTCGTCGGCCCGCATCCCCCGCAGCGAACCCTTGAACGCCCGCCCGATCGATGACCGGGTTGCGGCGACGACGACGGCCTCGGTCACATGCCCTCCCAGTTCTTGGCGTTCCGGGTGTTCCCGGTGTTCCCGGTGTTTCCGGGTGTTTCCGGGTGTTCCCGGTGTTCTTGGCGGCAGGGTCGCGGGAGCCGCGGTCCCTGCGGCTAAATGATCAAAACTCTAACGCGGACGAGCGCCCGCGGTCGCGGGTGGCCGAGCCGACGCGGCGAGGGGGACCCGTCGGGTTACGCTTTGATCATCCCGTCGCCAGCGAGCCGGATGGCGTGCCCGATGCGAGCAGACCTTGGTACACCCCGTGATGTCGCGGCCCTCGCCGCGGCCGCGGGCGAACTGCGCGAGCGCGCCGCCCGGCTGCGCCGGCTCGCCCCGGAGGTGGCCGGGGTGCTGGCCGGTGTGTGTACCGCCGACACCCCGCGGGCCTGGCGGTCACCGTGGCGGATCCGGTGCGCCGCCCGGCTGGACGACTGGCAGCGGGCGCTCGACGTCGGCGCCGGGGTGCTGCGCGATCGGGCCGGGCTGCTCGACTGGCTCGCCGAGCGGTACGACGAGCGTGCCCACGCCTTGCGCCTCGGTCTCGGCGCGGCTGCCGTGGTATCCGCCGATGAGCTCGCCCGGCTGCGCCGGTTCGACGCGTCCGGCGGCGTCGGGAACGACCCACGGATGTGGATGCTGGCCCACCGACTGGCCACCGGCGGCACCGGGGACGGCAGGCCCGCCGGGACGGTCCCGATTGACGAAACCGTTCTGTTCGATCCGGTCCTGCTGGGCGTCCTGTCCGACCGCCTGCGGGCAGCGGGCGACCGGTCGGCCGCCCTGGCCCGGGCCGTCGCCGCGGACGGGGGACGGTTGAGCCGGCTGCCCGGTCCGTTCGGTGGCGCGGACTGGTCCGGTCCGCACGGCCTGTTCGGGGAGCGCAAACCGCCCGGTCTGGCCGGCTCGTCCGGTCCGGCTGGCTCGTCCGGACGGGACGACCCCGTCGGGTTCGGGCTGCACGCGGTCGCCGTCGGAGCGCCGGCCATGGCGCGCGGCATCGACCGGCGGATGGCGCGTTTCGCCGCAGCCGAGCTGGTCGCCCGCATCGGCACGGATCCGGCGGCAGTGACCGTCAATGATCTGGCGGCGATCAGCGCTCGGCTGGCTGGCCTGTCCGCGGCGATGCGCCAGGCGGCCATCTCCCGGTTGCGCGGCCGGCCCCTGGCGGTCCTTGCCGCAGTGGCCGCCCGGGTGATCGAAAATCCGGGCCCCGGCATCCTTCGCTACCTGCCGGCGCTGGCCGACCTCACCGACACCCTGATCGCCGGGGCCTCCTCGGCCATGATCGGAGACCTCCTGCTGGCCTTCCCATGGCTCGAACCCGGCTACCCTGTCGTCCGCGGACGCCCCGGCGAGGTCGTGGCGGTCGACCGCACTGGCGACCCGACGGTGCGTGACGGGATCAGCCCGAGCGATGTGGGGCAGGGCGGCGTCGCCGACTGCTACCTTGTCGCGGCGCTGATCGGCATCGCCCGCCAGGATCCTGGGCTGCTCGCGGAGCGGCTGCGGGCCAACCCCAACGGCACTGTCACGATCACCATGCACCCCCGCGGACCGGCCGGCGCCGGCGTGGGCGTCACCGTCACGGCCGCACTGCCCGCTCGTCGGGTCCAGCCGCCGTACGGGCGGTCAGAGGATCGATCGGAGGATGAGACCCCCGGGCCGCAGGCGCCGGGCACCTCCCGGTCGCGTGCGGCCGGGTACGAGGAGGTCGCGATGGACGGCGACGACGCGGCGGGACGGCCGGAGCTGTGGCCGGCGCTGTACGAGAAGGCCTACGCCCGGCTGCACGGCGGCTATCCCGCCATCGAATTCGGAAATGCGGCGACGGCCCTGCGGACGCTCACCGGGCGATCGGCGCACGTGCTCGCCGCCCACGAGGCGACCGTTCCCGCCCTCGGGGAGCTCCTCGCCGGCGGCGAGGTGGTGATTGTGACCACCCGGCGTCGAACCCGACCCGGCGGGCTCGTCGCGGCGCACGCCTACACCCTGCTCGCCGTGGACGCGGCGCGCCGGCGGGTGCTGCTGCGTAATCCGTGGGATCCGGCGCCCGGGCAGAACAACGAGCGGTGGTACGCCTGGGACGGGATCCTCCCGGACACGCATGCGGTCGTGCACGGCCCGACCCGTTGACGGCCGGTCGCCGCTGCCCCGCTACCACTGCCGAATGATCGCCACCGGGGTGGGGCAGTGAAGCATGCACTGGTGGCTGACCGATCCCAGCAGCAGCTCGGCGAAGCCGCCGTGACCGCGGGCGCCGACGACGACGAGATCGCACTCGCGGCCCTTGACGATCAAGGCCTGGGTGGCCGAGGCGGGCACCACCATGGCCCGTAGGTCCAGTCCGGCCGGCAGTTGGCCGCGGTCGCGGACGCCCGCGATGGACTCGTCGAGCACGGCCCGGGCCTGGTCCTCCAGGGCCTGGGTGATCTCCCCCGGTGCCTCGGCGAACGGCAACGGGATCGCCGCGAGCCAGGCGTGCACGGCGATCAGCGGAACCCCGCGCAGCGCGGCCTCCCCAGCGGCCCAGGCGAGGGCCGACAGTGCGTTGGGGGAGCCGTCCACACCCACGGCGATCGGCCGGGACAGTCGGGACGGCGCGCCGGCCGGGGTCGTGCCTTCGGCGGCGGTCGCACCCGAGCCGATGGTCGCACCCGAGCTGGCGATGGCGGCCTCGACATCACCGCGGGCGATCACGACCGGAACCGTGGCGTGTACGGCGACGGAGGCACTGACCGACCCGATTCGCAGCCGGTGCAGCAGTCCCTGCCCCCGGGCACCGACCACGATCATGCGGGCGTCGCGGCCGACCGTCAGCAGGGCCTCCGCGCCCGGCAGGTCCACGGCCTGCTCCGCCACGGAGACGGTCGATCCCGGTGGCATGACCGCCGTCACGGTCTTGTGTAGCGTCCGCTCGGCCGCCTGCGCCAGACCGGCCCGCATCCCGGACTGTGCCGTACCACGGGCGAAGCCGATCACGGCTCGGATGCCGCAGCCCCGCCACTCCGCCTCGGTGAACGCCCAGCGCAGCGCCGTGTGGGAGCCCGCGGAACCATCGACCCCGACCACGATGTCGGCCATCGTCCGCCTCCTTCGAAGCCCGGTCCGGGATACCCGGCTGGTCGGCCTGGAACCCCGTCCGCCAGCGGGGAGGCCAACGCGGGGGAGGCCAACGCGGGGGAGGCCAACGTGGAGTGGAGCTGCCCGCCGATCAACAGCTTCCGGTGTTGTTTTCGTGTGTTCGAGCCAGATGAACCCTACGTTGGGCCATCCTTCCCACGCATCGGCATGATCCATGGTGGGAAGTGGTGAATGGTTGGGTCGCGGGTCCCCGGTAACCCCGTAGTCGGACCGGAAGCCACTGGGCGCCAGCGGCTCCCCTGCCGTGATCGATCGATAAGACGACGAGGTACGACAATGGAGATCCACGATCCCTGTCGTCGGCGACGGTGGTTGGCGTCCGTTGTGTGGCGGCGGGTCGATCTGGTGAGGTGGCTGTTCCCGTCCGGCCTCGCCGGGCAAGGACGAAGAACGCCGTGACCGGGCGGTCCGGTTTCTCCCGGTGTTCCGGTTCCCGGCGATTTTTCTTGTGCGCCGAGTCCCGTCGTCGTTCCGGCTACCGGTGGGCTGGTTCAACCGGTGAGCGCGCCCGGACTCTCCTCCGCACGTGCCGTGGGCAGGGCGTACCCGGGCGCGGTCGCCGCGCCGGCCATCCCTCCGGCGAGATGGAGGGGGGATCCTCCACCCCGCCGGGTCCTCCTCCCCGGGGATGCCGTCCCGTCCGGTGACGCAGTAATAAGAATTTGAAGATGACGGATTCAAAATCTGGTTCTGGTGTCACCAGATGAGGTTGAAGGCAGGGAGAGGAACTGCTCGGGAGGTCTTTCCGGATGGCCCGGTGTGGCCTTTTCGTGGCCGCCGGCCCCATCTTTTGCTTTGCGTCAGTCGCGCGATGTTTGATGCGTCTGTCGCACCACGAATCCCCAACGAGGGTGATGAAGTCATGTCCTCTTCATGTGAATGTGGTGGCCCTCCCCAGGAGCCTCCCGTCCAGGCACGGAGTACCGTGCCTGGACAGACGTCGACCGGTCCCCGACCCACCGAACCCGTCCAGGTCGGCATGATCCCCGGGCAACCTGCCCTGATCCGCTCGGGCGGGCGCAGTCCGTCAGCTTCGAGTGACCCCGCCGAGGAAGGGAGGCACGTGGCGTCGGCCGTGACCCAGCTTGCCCTCCCCGGTGCTCTGGTTCTGGTCCGTGCGCAGGAGTCGGGCACGCTGGTGTCCGATCGCGGGGGATGGCAGCGGGCGGTGCTGCGGGCGGCCCTGCCGTCGGCGGCGAAGCTGGTCGCGTTGACGCTGGCGAGCCACGTCGCCGAGGTTCCGCCGGCGGCGCCCGCCGGTGCCGCGGTGAGCGCTCCCGGCCTGGTCACCCTGGTCGCGGAGACCGGTTACAGCCGGACCCACGTGCAGCGCCAGATCACCAGGCTGCGCAACCAGGGCTGGTTGGCGACGGTGGCCCGGCCCGCGGCCGGCAGGACGACGCGGTTAGCCCTGAGCATCCCCGAGGCCGCCGTGCGGGCAGGTGAGGTCCGCTTGGTCGAGGCCGACGTCGCCTCCTCGTCGGCGGCATCGGCCCCGGCGGCATCGGCCCCGGCGGCATCGGCCCCGGCGGCGTCGGCCCCGGCGGCATCGGAGGCCGGCTCGGCAACCGCCGCCTCGGCCGCGCCCGCCCGTCGGCGCCGCGGCGGTCGCCGTAGCCGGGTCGGTATGCGGACGGCGTCTGCGGTCGGCCGTCGTTCCCGGGCGATGGCGTCCGTGGCGACCGATGGCTCGCCTGGTACCGCCAGCCCGGCGGTCAACCTCGCCCCCTCGAGGGGCGCCGACCGCCCGGACCGCCCGGACACCGCCGGTTCGGATGATCCGGACACCGCCCGTTCAGACCAGCCGGAGCCGGGTGACACCCGACCGGACGGCGACACCCAACCGGCCCCGGCCGTGGGCACCGTCGATCCCGCCACCCGCGGGGCTGTGACGGACGAGCCACGCGTCCTGACGGACGAGACCACTGGGGCAGCGGACGCGTCGACCCCCGAACCGGAGCGGGCCGCCGAACCGGAGCGGGCCGCCCCGACAGTCCCGTTGCCCCCTCCGCCGCCCGAGCCGATGACCCTGGCCGCCAGCCAGGTGATCACGGTCCTCGCGAACGCGATGCGGCGCCCGACGTCCGACTACCTGGCCATCTACCAGAAACTGCGGGTGATCCTGGAGGAAGACAGCTGGGAACCGGTCGAACTGGCCCTGCATCTAGTGCACATCATCACGACCGGTGTCCTGGTCGGGGACGGCGACGAGATCGACAATCTGTCCTGGCGGCTCGATCGCCTGCCCAGGGCGTCTGCCGACTGCAACTGCCGCGCCTGCCTGGAGAACCGGGGGATCAGGACCGGACCGACGCCGGGTTCCACCGTCCCGAACCAGGGGCGCGGGCGCTACACCCGCTCCGCGAAGGAGAAGGGACCCGCGCCCGGACGCCCAGGATGGGAGGCCTACGGGTCCCGAGCCGCCCGCCCGGAATCCGAGGCGCCGCCCGTGTCGATCCCGCGGCCACCGCTGGAGGCCATCGAGGAGGCCGCTCGCGCGGGACGCGCGCATGCCCAGATGGCGAGCCAGTCGGCGGCTGACGGCGCGGCCTGAGCCGGTCGGCCCGTGGTCCGGCTCGCCCGCCGCAGCGCGCGGCGGCGGGCGGCGGATGGTGACGGTCGGTGGCGGATGGTGTTGCATAGTCCCAGCGACAGCCCATCATGGGAAGTCATGGTGACCCAGGAACGTAGCGCGCAGGCCCCGTCTTTCAGGGCGGGGCTAGCGCATCAACGACAGCGTGACAAGCAAGCCTGCTATCCTGTCACTTATAGGGTCGAAGGTGGTGAAGCGGGCGTACCGCTACCGTTTCTACCCGACCCCGGAGCAGGCCGCTCAGCTCGCGCAGACGTTCGGCTGTGTGCGCTACGTGTACAACCGGGCGCTCGCGGAACGGCACCGGGCCTGGTTCCAGGAGCAGCGGCGGGTCACCCACGCCGAGACCGACCGGATGCTCACCGGCCGGAAACGCGACCCGGGCACACTCTGGCTCGCCGAGCCATCGAAAGGGCCGTTGCAGGCCGCGTTACGGAACCTGCAAACCGCCTACGTGAACTTCTGGGAGAAGCGCGCCGGCTACCCCTTGTTCAAGAAGAAGGGCAAGACCGCCGATTCGGCGGCCTACTCCCGGAACTGCTTCACGTTCCGGGACGGGCAGATCAAGCTAGCGAAGCAGGACGGGCCGTTGGACATCATCTGGTCGCGCCCGCTGCCCGAGGGGGCGGAGCCGTCGCAGGTGACGGTGTCACGGAACTCGCGCGGCCAGTACCACATCTCAATCCTGGTCGAGGAGACCATCATCCCCCTGTCCCCGCGTGCGGGTCAGGTCGGTGTCGACGCGGGTATCACCTCGCTGCTCACCCTGTCGACCGGGCAGAAGGTCACCAACCCGCGGCACGAGAAGCGGGACCGTGCCCGGCTGGCCCGCGCGCAGCGGGAGCTGTCCCGCAAACAGAAGGGGTCGGCGAACCGAGCGAAGGCCCGGCTGCGGGTGGCGCGGATCCACGGCCGGATCCGCGACCGGCGCCGGGATCATCTCCACAAGCTGTCCACGAGGATCATCCGCGAGAACCAAACGGTGGTCATCGAGGACCTGGCGGTCCGCAACATGGTCCGCAACCATTCGCTTGCACGGGCAATCTCCGACGCTTCGTGGTCGGAGCTGCGGCGGATGCTGGAGTACAAGGCCGGCTGGTACGGCCGGACCGTCATCGCGATCGACAGGTTCTATCCGTCGTCCAAGACGTGCTCGGTGTGCGGGTCGATCGCAAACACGATGCCGCTCGACGTCCGGACATGGGCCTGCCGTGGCTGTGGCGCCGTCCACGACCGGGACGTGAACGCGGCAATCAACATTCCGGCCGCGGGGCTCGCGGTGTCCGCCTGTGGAGACGGAGTGAGACCGCCTCGCTCCTGACGCGAGGAGGCATCCGTTGGTGAAGCAGGAACCCGCACCGCGAGGTGTGGGAATCCCCGGCCTTCAGGCCGGGGAGGATGTCAATGATTCCGGGTCGGACGGCGGCTATGACGCCGACGTGATCGTGATCGGGAGCGGGTTCGGCGGCAGCGTCAGCGCGCTACGGCTCGCGGAGAAGGGCCATCGTGTCCTCGTGCTGGAGGCCGGTCGCCGGTTCACCCCGGGCACGCTGCCGAAGAACAGCTGGCACGTTCGCCGGTACCTGTGGCTGCCGCGGTTGGGCTGCCACGGCATCCAGAAGATCACCTGGTTGGGTCGGGTCGTGGTGCTGTCCGGAACGGCGGTCGGTGGCGGCTCGGTCGTCTACGCGAACACGCTGTACCGCCCGCTCGACGCCTTCTATACCGACCCGCAGTGGCGGGACATCACTGACTGGCGCCGTGAGCTGGAGCCGTTCTTCGACCAGGCCGAACGCATGCTCGGGGTGAATCCCAACCCGACGACGACGTACTCCGACGAGGTGTTTCGCACGGTCGCCGAGGAGATGAGGGCCGGGTCCACCTTCGCGGCGGCGCCGGTCGGTGTCTTCTTCGGCCGCGACGGCCGCCGGGAACCCGGCGTGCGGGTCCCCGACCCGTACTTCGGCGGCGCCGGCCCGGCTCGGACGGGATGCGTGGAGTGCGGGGAGTGCATGAGCGGCTGCCGTCGAGGGGCCAAGAACACCCTCGACTGTAACTACCTGTACCTGGCCGAGCGGGCCGGTGTGCGGGTAGTCCCGGACGCCACGGTCACGGCCGTCCGGCCACGCTCGACTGGCGGGTACGAGCTCGACATGGTCCGGACGGGGGGTCTCGTACGGCATCGGCGACGTACCCTCACCGCGGAGCAGGTCGTGTTCGCCGCCGGCACCCTGGGGACCCAGCGGCTGCTGCTGGCGATGAAACAGAGCGGTGACCTGCCGGCGTTGTCCGACCGGCTCGGTCATCTCACCCGGACGAACTCCGAGGCGATCCTGGGCGCATCCAGGCTGCGCCCCGATCGGCGGATCGCCCGGGGAGTCGCGATCACCTCGTCCTTCCACCCCGACGAGCACACCCACATCGAACCCGTGCGCTACGGCCGGGGGAGCAACCTGATGGCACTGATCAGTGCGTCGATGACCGACGGCGGCGGGCGGGTGCCGCGCTGGCTGAAATACCTGCGTCAGGTCGTGCTCCACCCGCATCAGGCGCTGGCGTCGTCACTGCCCTGGCGATGGTCCGAGCGGACCATCATCGCGCTGGTCATGCAGTCGTGGGACAACTCGTTGATCGTTTCCCTGCGCCGTGGACCGTTCGGTCTCGGCTGGCTGACGAGCCGGCAAGGACACGGTGAGCCGAACCCCTCCTGGATCCCGGAGGGCAACGACGCCGCCCGCCGGATCGCGGCCAGGATGGGCGGTTACCCCGGCGGGTCGATCGGCGAGATCGCCAACATCCCGCTGACCGCGCACATCCTCGGCGGGGCCCCCATCGGCACGGATCCCACCACCGGAGTGATCGATCCCTATCACCGGGTCTTCGGATACGAGGGGCTGCACGTCGTCGACGGCGCTGCGGTCTCGGCGAACCTCGGCGCGAACCCGTCGTTGACCATCACCGCGCAGGCCGAACG
>NZ_CDWWEW010000038.1:0-21946 GCF_977966315.1 Frankia sp. CeRuru1 | reverse complement strand
GGGCCGGCCAGGGCATCGACCGCCGGGATCACAGCCCGCCCGGCGCGCTCCCGGCCGTGGCCCGCTCCCACCCCTGTTCCAGCAACTGGAGCAGCGTCTCGGTGAGGAGCGCGCCGCTGACCGCGGTACCGGTCTGGATCCGGTAGGACGGCACCGCCGTCACCCCGCGCCGGGTCGCGAGCCGCTCGTCCTCCCGCACCGCCTCGGCGTAGCGCCCGGCGTGCAGGGTGTCCCAGGCCAGCGCCTCCGGCAGCCCGGCCTCGGCGGCGAGCCGCACGAGCACCTCGCGATCGGACAGGTCGACGGTCGCGACGTGGTAGGCGTCGTACAGCCGCTCGAGCATCTCCTCCCCCCGCCCGCTGTCGACGGCGAGGTGCAGGACCTGGTGGGCGTCGAAGGTGTTCGTCGGGCGCACCCGCTCCGGGCGCATCGCCAGGCCCGCCGCCGCGCCTTCGGCCCGGATCCGGCCGAGCACCTCGTCCACCTCGGCCGCGCCCATCCCCCAGTCCTCGCGCATGATGTCGACGAGGCGCCGGCCTGGGCCGAGCGGGTAGCCAGGCCGCAGCTCGAAGGACCGCCAGGTGGTGCGTACCCGATCCGCGTGGTCGAAGGACCCCAGCGCGCGGTGCCAGCGCTGCCGGCCCAGCAGGCACCACGGGCAGGCGATGTCGAACCAGATCTCGACGTCCAGCCACTGATCCGCCACGGCGTCACGCTCCTTCGGTCGATGTTGTCGTCGGCGGTTTCGCCGACGTGGATGTCGATGTGGACGTGAATGTCGATCTTGAGGTGGATGTCGGCCCGACCGGCGACGCCGGCGCCGGGATCGGCTGCCGGGTCGATGCCCATCCCTGCACGAGTGCGATCGCCACCGAGATGGCGACCGAGATGCCGACCGCGACGAAGACCGTGTCCAGCGAGCTGGCGATGCCGTCGACGACGAAGTCCGCGAGCCGGTTGTCGGCGTCGGCGAGACCCGAGGTGTCGTTCAGGTCGACGCCGTCGGGGCTGCGCAGGTCCGCGAGCAGTGCGGCGCTGGGCGGATCGGCGGCCACAGCCGGGTCGGTGAGGACGGGATGGGCGGCCGGGTCCGCGGCCGCCCGGTCGAAGGCGTCGTCCACCCGCGCCCCGGCGAGCCCGAACATCAGCGAGACGAACACGGCGGTGCCGGCGACCCCGCCGATCTGGCGGGAGAAGTTGTAGAGGCCGCTGGCCAGGCCCATATCGGTGGGGGGCACGCTGTCCTGGAAGGCGATGAGGACCACCTGGAAGAACACCCCGAGCCCCAGGCCGAGCACGATGACCAGGCCGACCAGCGCCCAGATCGGGGTGTCGGGACCCACCCGGCTCAGCGACAGGTAGACGGCGGCGATCGCGGCCATGCCGGTGGCGAGCACCCCCGACTGGCCGAAGCGCTGGACCAGGCCGCTGGAGAGCCGGGAGCCGGTGGTGGTCGCGAGCGACTGCGGCAGCAGCAGCAGGCCGGCGGCCGTCGGGGAGAGCCCGCGCACGATCTGCAGGTACAGCGGCAGCAGCGTCAGCCCGGCGAAGACACCCACGCCGCCGAGGAAGTTCACCGCGTTGACCAGCAGGAAGGGGCGCCGCCCGAACAGCCGGCCGGGCAGCAGCGCGCTGTCGCCGGTGCGGCGCTCGAGCGCCGCGAACAGCGGCAGGCCGACCGCGCCAGCGGCGAGCAGCCCGATCGTCAGCGGTGACCCCCAGCCCCACCGGGCGCCGTTTTCGGCCACCACGAGCAGCGGCAGCAGGCAGAGCACCAGCATGATCGCGCCGCCGTAGTCGATCCGGTGGTCGACCCGCCGCGTCGGCACCCGGAAGAACACCGCGACCAGCACGAACGCCACCAGGCCGACGGGCAGGTTGACAAGGAAGATCCAGCGCCAGCCGGCGATGCCGAGGACCTGGTCGGCGCCGGCGAAGAGCCCGCCGAGCACCGGCCCGGCGACGCTGGCGACGGCGAATACCACGCCCAGGTTCGCCTGGTAGCGCGAGCGGTGCTCGGCGGGCACCATGTCGGCGACCACGGCCAGCGCCAGCGAGGTCAGCCCGCCGGCACCGGCGCCCTGCACCGCCCGTGCCCCGGCCAGATGGTAGATCGACTGCGCCAGCGCGCACAGCAGCGAGCCGAGCAGGAACAGCGACACCGCGCTGAGGTACACCGGGTGGCGCCCGAAGATGTCGGAGAGCTTGCCGTAGAGGGGCGCGGAGACCGTCATCGTCACCAGGTACGCCGTGGTGACCCAGGCCTGCGCGGTCAGGCCGTCAAGCTGGTCGGCGACCGTCCGCAGCGCCGACGCCATGATCATGGTGTCCAGGGCGCCCAGGAACATCCCCAGCATGAGCCCGGTCAGGATGACGAGCACCGTCCGCCGCGGCGGATGCACCGGCTCGTCATCCTGACCGGGACCGTTGGGACCGGCGGCGCGGTCGGTCGGGCTCATCGGGGCGTCCCTTCAGCGGCGCGGGCACACGCGGCACCGGGGCGGTCCGCGGGCATAACTCCCCGGACATCGTGCAACCTCAAGCGCGGTTCAGGTCAAGCACGGAAGGCGGTTCCTCCAGCGAGAGTCGAGGAGGCCTTGAGAGCGGCTGGACAACCCCGTACGAAGGTAAAAACATGCGAGTTCTCGTGGTTGCCGGCGGAAGCGGCGGCGTCATTTTCGCCGTGACACCGCTGGCGCTGGCTGCACGCAATGCCGGGCACGAGGTGTTCGTCGCGACTCTGGCGAACACGGTGCCGCTGGTCACTGGT
Source organism: Frankia sp. CeRuru1 (assembly GCF_977966315.1). Taxonomy (NCBI): domain Bacteria; kingdom Bacillati; phylum Actinomycetota; class Actinomycetes; order Frankiales; family Frankiaceae; genus Frankia; species Frankia sp. CeRuru1. The sequence goes on along the minus strand of NZ_CDWWEW010000038.1, from coordinate 19,176 downwards.
ACCGGCATGGCGGCGGTCAGCGTCAGCGAACAGTCAATGATGGATTTCATGTTCACCGACCGGACGGGAGCCCGCCTGGAGCTTCCCCGGGATCCGCACGAGCGGCTGGTGTTCAACGGTCGGGGATTCGGGCGGTTCGCGGCGGGAACGCTGCCCGCGCTCCGCGAGCTGGGTGAGCGGTGGCGCCCGGACGTCGTCGTCGGCGGCGCGCTGTCGTACGCGGCGCCGTTGCTGGCCAGCCGGCCGGCGAGGTCGGTGGCCGCAGCGGACACCATGACGCTGACCATGGTCGCGCCGGCACCGGCGTAGGCGCGCAGCCGCGCCGCGATCCGGTCGACCGGCCCGACCAGCGCGCAGTAGATGCTGGTCCGCCGGTCGCCAATGCCCAGCAGGTAGGCGTACTGGCCGCGCAGCTGGTTGGCGGCGGCGGCGACGTCGTCGCCGACCGCGGCCGGCACACAGGGGATGACCTCGAAGTCGCGGCCGTCCCGGCTGCCTGCGGCGAGCCCGGCCGCGATCTCCCGGCGCGCCTCGGTGACCGTTGCGGGTGAGGCGAAGACGCCGAGCCAGCCGTCCGCGATCCGCCCGGCCAGCCGCAGGTTGGCCGGGCCGACGGCGGCCAGGTAGATCGGGATGTCGGGTCGGTACCCCATGGTGAACAGGTGCAGCGGCGCCGCCGACCGCGCGCCCGACGGTAGCTGGAAGTGCCGCCCCTGGTAGGCGACCGGGCCGCCGGACAGCGCCGCGCGGACGATCTCGACATACTCCCTGGTGCGCGCGAGCGGCTGGTCGAACGGGACGCCGTACCATCCCTCGGAGACGTCAGGGTTCGAGACGCCCAGCCCCAGCCGGAACCGGCCGCCGGACAGCGCGTCCAGGGTCGCGGCGGTCAGCGCGGCGGTGCCCGGCGGGCGGGCCGGGATCTGCATGACGCACGACCCCAGCGCGATGCCCCTGGTCACCCCGGCAACCAGGCCGAGCACGCTGACCGCGTCCGAGCGGTAGCCCTCGGGCGCTAGCGCGAGCGCGTAGCCGAGTTCCTCGGCGCGCAGCGCGAGTTCGGCCGCGCCGACGGCGGCCAGGTTCACGGCGAGCCGTACCGGGCGCCCCGGGCCGCCGTTCTCCGCCCCGCCGACTTCTCCGGCGGCGAATCCCGCATCATCGAATCCCGAGCCGGCGTTCCCGGATCCGGCGTTCCGCGCGGCGGTGTTCCCGACAGCGGTGTTCCCGGAAGCGGTGTTCGTGGTCATGAGCGCTTCAGCACGAACCCGCGGATGGACTCGGCCGTGTAGTCGATCATCTCGTCGGTGAGCGCGGGATACACCCCGACCCAGAAGGTGTGCTCGGTGATGAGATCGCTGTTGGTGAGGTCGCCGGATACGCGGTAGCGGCGACCCAGGTAGGCGGGGTGGCGGGTCAGGTTGCCGCCGAAGAAGCGCCGGGTGGCGATCCGCCGGGACTCCAGGAAGTCCACCAGCTCGCGGCGGGTGTAGGCGGCGTCCGGTTGGACGGTGAGCACGAAACCGAACCAGCTCGGGTCGCTGTCCGGCGTTGGTTCGGGCAGCAGCAGGCCGGGCAGGCCGTCCAGGCTCTCCCGCAGCCGGCGCCAGTTGTGCCGGCGGATCCGGCCGAACTCGCCGATCCGGCGCAGCTGGCTCAGGCCGAGCGCCGCCTGCAGGTCGGTCGACTTCAGGTTGTACCCGACGTGGGAGAAGATGTACTTGTGGTCGTAGCCGTGCGGCAGCTCGCCGAGCTGGTGGTCGAACCGCTTGAAGCACTTGTTGTCCTCGCCCGGCGCGCACCAGCAGTCCCGGCCCCAGTCGCGCAGTGACTCCACGATGCGGGCCAGCGCGAGGTTGTCGGTGAGCACGCAGCCGCCCTCGCCCATCGTGATGTGGTGCGCCGGGTAGAAGCTCACCGTCGCCAGCTCGCCGAACGTCCCGGTCAGGCGCCCCTGGTAGGTGGAGCCGAGCGCGTCGCAGTTGTCCTCGACGAGCAGCAGACCGCGCCTCTCGGCGATCTCGGCGATCTCGGCGGCAGCGAACGGGTTGCCCAACGAGTGCGCCATCATGACGGCCCGGGTGCGCGGGCCGATCGCGGCCTCGACCCGTTCCGGTGTGGTGTTGTAGGTGCCCAGCTCCACGTCGACGAAGACCGGCGTCAGCCCGTTGTGGAAGATTGGGTTCACCGTGGTGGGGAAACCCGCGGCGACGGTGATCACCTCGTCGCCGGGCACCAGCCGCTGGTCCTCCAGCAGCGGCGAGGTCAGCGCGCTGAGCGCGAGCAGGTTTGCCGACGATCCGGAGTTCGTCAGGTGGGCCTTGCGCAGCTGGTGCATCCGGGCGAACTCCCGCTCGAAGCGGGTCGAGGACGTGCCGGCGGCGATGCGGAAGTCGAGCGCCGCCTCGACCAGGGCGACCCGGTCGTCGGCGTCGAGCGCGGCGCCGGAGGCGAGTACCGGGGTCACCCCGGGGACGAATTCCCCGCCGGCGCGGTTGTGGTGGTATCGGCGGACCTGGTCCAGGATCAGCGCCTTGTCGTCACCCATCCTCGGCTCCTTTCCGGTGTTTCGGGCGTCGCTGCTGTGCCGGGTGTGGGGGTGCGCCCGCGCCGGCGAGCTGGCGGGCGCGGTCGAGCAGGCGGGCCTGGGCGAGCACCGGGCCCGGCGGGTCGCCGCGGCCGGTGCGCACCGCGCGGGCGAACGCGGCGACGGCGTCGGCTACCTGGTCCTCGGCGGGCAGCACGATCCGCTCGTGGTGGTCCTGGCGGTCGACGCGCACCACCGGCTGGTGGTCGGCGGGCGTGGTGAACACGTGCTCGACGCCGATCCGGCCCTCGCTGCCCCAGATCTGGTAACTGGAGACGTAGCCGTTCTCCAGCCCGAAGGTGAGCTGGGCGGGCACGCCGTCGCGGCGGCGCAGCAGGATCGCCCCGCCGACGTCCACCCCCAGGCCCTCATCGTGGCGCAGCACGGCGCCGGCCACGTCGAGGTCCCAGCAGCCGGGGTCCGCGCTGGCGTCCGGATCCCAGCCGACGTCGAGGTCCGCGGCGTCGTCGAGGCCGCAGCCGCCCAGGAAGAACTGGGCCGCGCGCAGCGGGTACCCGGCCACGTCCAGCAGCGCGCCGCCACCGAGCTCCTGCTGGAGGCGGATGTCGCCGGCCGGCCGGGGCGGGATCGTGAACGCCGCGAAGAACGCCCGCGGCTCGCCGACCGCCCCGCGCGCGACCAGGTCGCGGACGGCGGCGTGCTGGCCGTGTCGGAGGAACATGTAGTTCTCCATCAGCACCAGGCCGCGCTCGCGGGCCAGGTCGAGCAGGCTGGCGGTGGCCGCGGCGCTGGTGGTCAGCGGCTTCTCAGCGAGCACATGCTTGCCGGCGTCGAGCGCGCGGCGGATCCACGTCTCATGCAGGCCCGAGGGCAGCGGCAGGTAGACCGCGTCGATGTCCGCGCGGTCCAGCAGATGCCGGTAGCCGGTGACCGGGTCCGCACCGTAGCGGCCGGCGAGCGCCGCGGCCCGGCCGGTCGACCGGCTGGCCACCGCGCGGATTACCAGCCCCGGCGTGGCCGCGGCGGCCGGCAGCACCCGCCGGGCAGCGATGTCGGCGCAGCCGAGCACGCCGAGGCGAACCGGCGCCCCCGCCGCGGCGGTCATCCGGACAACCGGGTGAGCTGGTGGTCGGCGAAGAGGAGCTGGTCGCCGGCGGACTCCAGGATGGCGCGGACGCGACCGACGAGGATGGTGTGGTCACCGGCAGGGTGACGCCCGTACACCTCGCACTCCAGCACGACGAGCGCGTCCGCCACGGCCGGCAGGCCGGCCGGCGTGGTGGTGAACTCGGCGGAGGCATGATCACCGGAAGGGTGATCGCCAGAGAACTTGTCGATGCCCTTGGTCGCGAAGCGGCGGGCAAGCGGTGCCTGGTCGTGGCGCAGCACACTGACCGTGAACAGCGCGCAGCCGGCGAAGGCGGCATAGCAGTTCGCCGCGTTCCCCACGCACACCGCGATCAGCGGTGGGCGCAGCGAGACCGACACCAGCGAGCTGGCCGTGAAACCGCGGCGGTGGCCCTGGTCGTCGACCGTCGCCGTGATCGTCACCCCGGTCGGGAAGCGGGCCATCGCGGCGCGCAGGTGGGCCGGGCCCACCTCGCGCTCGCGGGCGGGGTTCCCACGGGCCGTTGCGGGCACGGCCGGTCGGGTGCCAGCCGTGGCCGGCGTCAGCAGGGACAACCGATCCTCCGTCATGGTCGGGCGGTCCAGCCGATCAGCGGGCCGCGGACGCGGCGGGGCTGACCATGGTCATGCAGGCGAGCAGGCAGCGGGCCGCGACGTTCACGTAGTTGCCGTAGCGGAGGAAGCCACGCAGCTGCTCCGGGCGCATCCAGATGAAGTCCTCCGGCACATCCTCGGAGAAGGCGTCGTCCACCTCGACGACGACATAGCGGTTCTCCGCCTGGAAGAACCGCCCGCCCTCCTCGGAGTGCACGACGTCGAGCTGGATCGCGCTGGCCGGCGCGGCGTGGATCTGGTCCAGGTAGCGTGGACGCAGGCCGGGCGGGCTGCCGGCGTAGTTCGCCGGGATGCAGTTCACCGTCGGGGACATCTCGACCACGTCCGAGGTCCCGGCCTCGGTCCGGGCCTGCACCAGCACGTGCTGGACGCCGTTGATCCGCCGGCTCAGGAACCCGATCAGCCCGCGGTCGCAGGGGGCGATCATCGGCTGCGACCAGCTGCCCACCTCGCGGTTGCTGGCCCGCACGTCAACGCCTATGACCGTGAAGTACCGGCCCCGCTCGTGCTCGATCACCCCACCGGCGCGGACCCAGCCGGGCACCCGCGACAGCGGCAGCACCCGGCGATCCAGGCGGTAGCGCGCCTTCGCCTCGGTGAACCAGCTCAGCAGCTGCTCGGTGGTGTTCCGGGCACCTGCGTCCGGGTCCTCGCCGCCGAGGGCCGGGCTCAGGAACGGCAGGCCGGACAGCACCGTGCGGGCGTCCATGTTCACCAGGTTGTCGCGGCGCAGCAGGCCGCCGAGCTCGTCGAGGGCCACCCAGCGGAAGTCCGGCAGCACCGGCACGTCCTCGGTGAGCTCCACGATCATGTTCCGGTTCCGCTTGTTGAGGAACCACGAGCCCTGCTCGGACTGGAGCGCGTCGAAGGCGGCGCGCCCGGCCCGCGGCGCGAGGAAGTGCTCCAGGTACGGCACCGCGCTGCCCTGGTGTACCCGGCTGTAGTTGCTGCGGGTCGCCTGCACCGTCGGCGAGAGCTGGACCAGGTTCACGTTCCCGGGCTCCATCTTCGCCTGCATGAGCAGGTGCCAGACCCCGTCGAATCGCCGGACCAGCAGGCCGAGGATGCCGATCTCCGGCTGCCGGATGATGGGCTGCGACCAGCTCGGCACCTCGCGGTGATCGGTGCTGATCTCCAGACCGTGGATGGCGAAGAACCGGCCGCTGCGATGCACCAGGTCACCGGTGTCGGCGGCGAAGTGCCAGCCGTCGAGGCGGTCCAGGGGCGTGCGGGTGACCCGGAACTCGTTCGCGCGTTCACGCTCGTCGAACCAGTCGTCGAATGCTGCGATCTCGGGGACCACGGATGCCTCCCTCGGCTGGAACCGTTCTGGACCACCTCGTCCTGGATCCAGGGCAAAGGCTTCGGCATCCCGCTCGAGCATCACTGCCGTCCCGCTCGAGACGGCCCGGCGCGGGCGCCGCCGGGACGCCGGGCCGGGCCGGCGGCGCGGGTCCAGGCGGATGGCAGCGCTCTTCCAGGTGGGTTCGAACGGGGCTCGACGCGGACTGGTGACGCTGGTCGCGCACCCGTGTCCCCGCGCCCGCCGGAGCGCGTCCCGCGCCTGAAGGAATGGAGAACCGATGGCGGACAACTCACCTGTCGCCCTGGTCACCGGAGCAACCAGCGGCATCGGCCTCGCGGTCGCCCGCCGGCTAGGCCGGCTCGGTCACCGGGTGCACATCTGCGCCCGCACCGCGGACGGTGTGAACAAGACGGTCGAAACGCTGCGCGGGGAGGACGTCGAGGCCGCCGGCAGCGTGTGCGACGTGCGCGAGCCGGCCCAGATCGCCGAGCTGGTCCGCGCGGTCGTCGCCGGGTTCGGCCCGGTCGACGTGCTGGTCAACAACGCCGGGCGCAGCGGCGGTGGGGTCACCGTCGACGTACCGGAGGAGACCTGGCTGGACGTCATCAACACCAACGTCAACAGCGTCTTCCGGGTCACCCGCGAGGTGCTGACCACCGGCGGGCTGCTCACCCGCGGGCACGGGCGGATCATCAACATCGCCTCGACCGGCGGCAAGCAGGGCGTGATCTGGGGGACGCCGTACTCCACCTCGAAGCACGCCGTGGTCGGCTTCACCAAGTCACTCGGCCTGGAGCTGGCCAAGACCGGGATCACGGTGAACGCCGTGTGCCCGGGCTTCGTCGAGACGCCGATGGCCGAGGCGATCCGGGCGCACTACTCGCGAATCTGGGAGGTGTCCGAGGAGGAGGCGTACGACCGGGTCACCGCGCGCGTGCCGATCGGGCGCTACGTCGACGTCGAGGAGGTCGCGGCGATGGTCGAGTACCTGGTCGGCGACGGGGCCGCGGCCGTCACGGCGCAGGCCCTCAACGTGTGCGGCGGGCTGGGCAACTACTGAGCCCGGCGGCTGCCGGGGCCGGCGACCACTGAGGCCGGTGGCTGGCCCTGGCGGCGGCACCGCGCCGGAGGCCGGGCGCGCGCCCCACTCCGCGCGCCCGGCCTCGTCCAACGCCGGCCTCACGCAGTGGTGACGGCGGCGGCCTCTGGCGCGGCGACGTCCGGGGCGGCGAAGTCCTTGTCGTGTTCGACGCGGCGGGAACGGGTCAGCAGGCCGCCCGCCTCGCGCACCAGCACGTCGTGCACCTCGCAGCTCGGCCCGACGTCCGGGCGCCCGCCGGGGCGGGTCGTGATGATCAGGGCGTAGCAGGTCGAGATGATCGACCCGTCAGCGGCGAGCTCCAGCTCCACGTGGTTGAACCAGTGCCTCCGCTGGACGGGGTCGTCACGGAACCTGAGGTGGAAATCCTCCAGCGCCGCGACGATGCCCGGTCTGGTCCGGGCCGGCGGCAGGCCGGGCGAGTGCTGGAAGACGCCGTCGGTGGTGAACGTTGCCGCGTACCGGGCGAAGTCGCCGCGGTCGAGCGCCCGCATCTGCCGGCCGTAGAAGTGCAGCACCTCCGCGTACAGCGCGGACGAGACCTCGAAACCGGACATGACCTCTCCTCTCGGGGCCGCGGCCGGTGCGGCCGGCGCCTTGCCCGAGGCTCGCCCAGCACGGTCGACGCCGGCTCGACGGCCCGTCGAACCGGCTGCCACCCATCCGCACCCGGGCGGCCGGGAAGGTCGGGCCGCCGGGAAGGTTGGGCCGCCGGGAAGGTTGGGCCGCCGGGACGGCCGGGCCACCGAACGGTTGGGCGCAGGGAGGGCCAGGGCGCTGGGGCTGTACCGCGGTTCGAGCAGCCGTCTACCCGCGATCGCCAGCCTGGCCGCACTAGCGACCACCGGCGGGTGGGAAAGTGCGGGAGAGGGCGGGACATGAAGGGCATCATTCTGGCCGGCGGCCGCGGGACGCGGCTGTTCCCGGTCACCCAGGGCGTCTCGAAGCAGCTGCTCGCGGTCTACGACAAGCCCATGATCTACTACCCGCTGTCGGTGCTGATGCTCGCGGACATCCGCGAGATCCTCATCATCTCCGGCCCCGAGGATCTGCCCGGGTTCCGCCGGCTGCTCGGCGACGGCAGCACGCTGGGCCTGCAGCTGTCCTACGCCGCGCAGGACTCCCCTCGCGGCATCGCCCACGCGTTCGTCGTCGGCGCGGACCACGTGGGCACCGACAGCGCGGCGCTCATCCTCGGCGACAACATCTTCTATGGGCCGGGCTTCTCCGCCCTGCTGCAGGCCAGCAGCCGCACGGTAGACGGGTGCGTCCTGTTCGGCTACCCGGTCAGCGATCCCGAGCGGTACGGCGTCGGCGAGGTCGACGGCGCGGGCCGGCTGGTTTCGATCGAGGAGAAGCCGCGCTGGCCCCGGTCCAACCGGGCGATCACCGGGCTCTACTTCTACGACAACGAGGTGCTCGACATCGCCAGGAACCTGCGCCCCTCGGCCCGGGGCGAGCTGGAGATCACCGACGTCAACCGCGTATACCTGGACCGCGACCGGGCCCGACTGGAGGATCTTGGGCGCGGCTTCGCCTGGCTGGACACCGGAACCCACGACTCGCTGCTCGAAGCCGGGGTGTACGTGCAGATCCTGGAGCGCCGCCAGGGGGTACGCATCGCCTGCGTCGAGGAGATCGCACTGCGGATGGGGTTCATCACTCGGGCCGAGTGCCACCGGCTGGGCGAGCGCCTCGCCCACTCGCGCTACGGCCAGTACGTGATGGAGGTCGCGGCGGCAGAGGGCCAGGCGGCAGAGGCCGCGGCGATGGAGGTCGCCGCGGCCCGGCCGGCGCTCAGCGCGGGTGCCGGGTCTCGGCCCTGACGATGTCCTGCGCGACGACGTCCCGCGTCACGATGGCCCGGTGCAGCGCACGCAGGTCCGGGGACGGGTCCAGGCCCAGTTCCCGGCCGAGGGTGCGCCGCAGCCGCCGGTAGACCTCCAGCGCGTCGCCGCGGCGCCCGCCGCGCAGCAGTACCTCGATGAGCCGCGCGTGCAACCACTCGTCGAACGGGTGGGCGACGGCCAGCGACCGCAGCTCACCGACCAGGTCCTGGCCCTGCCCGAGCTCCAGGTCGGCCTGGATGCGCAACCGCAGTGCCGCCATCCGCTGCGCCTCCAGGTCCACCAGGTAGGCCGCCAGCCGCGGGCCCGGGTGCACGTTGGTGAGCGGGCGGCCGCGCCACAGCCCCAGCGCGGCGCGCAGGCTGGCCGCCGCCGCGCCGGTGTGCCCGCGCTCGGCCTGCGCCCGGCCCTGCCGGGCGAGCCGGTGGAACTCCCGCAGGTCGACCTGCTCGGGGCGCAGCGCGAGCAGGTACCCGGGCGGCCGTGTGTGCAGGATCTGCTCGCCGGCGCCGGTGATGCCCTCGCGCTGGAAGAACCGGCGCAGGTGGTAGACGTAGGTCTGGACGGTCGCCGGCGCGCTGCGCGGCGGCGTGTCCCCCCACAGCTCCTCGGTCAGCGCGGCGCTGTCGACGATCTGGTTTGCCCGGACCACCAGCAGCGCAAGCACCTGCCGGACCTTCGGCGCGCTCGGGGTGCTCTCCCGCCCATCCCGCAGGACCTCCAGCGGCCCGAGCACCCGGAAGCCCGGCTCCGGCGGGCCCGGCTCCGACTGGTGCGGCTCGGGCAGGCGTGGCTCAGGCAAGGCAGGTCGGCCGCTTCCCGCCGTTGAACTCGATCATCTCCCCGAATACGGCGACCACGTCCAGCCGCTCGCCGGGCTCGGCGCCGCCGAGCCCGGCGTAGGCGCGGTGCAGGTTGCCCACCACCCGCTCCGGGCCGAGCAGGTCGGTGTAGAGGTGGGCACCGAGCTCACGGGCGACCTCCAGCGGCGCGAGGCCGGCGCCGAACCCCTCGGCCGCCGCCGCCCGCACCCAGTGCGGGTAGGCCTCGGTGCGCTCGATGATCTCGGGGCCGCAGATCTCGCCGTGCCCGCACACCACGGTCTGCGGGCAGAGGCCGCGCAGCACCTCGAGTGCGCGCAGCGCCCCGCTGACCGAACCCATCAGGTTGAACGGGGTGCAGCCGCTGAGCAGCACGTCGCCGGCGAAAAGCACGCGCTCCTCCGGCAGCCAGACGACGAGGTCGTTGGTGGTGTGCGCGGGACCCACGAAGATCATCTCGGCCCGCCGGTCGCCGATGTGCAGCGTTGCCCGGTCCTGGATGGTCAGGGTCGGCAGGGTCACCTGGATCTCGCCCCACGCGACGTCGGGCCACAGCCGGGTGATGCCCAGGCCCGTCTCGGTGATCTCCGTCCGAGCCCGCTCATGGGCGATGATCGCCGCCTCCGGGGCGAAGAAGGAGTTCCCGAAGACGTGATCGCTGTGGAAGTGCGTGTTGACCACGGTGTGGTGGCCGGCGGTGCCCAGGTTGTCGACCGCCGCGCGCAGCTGCCGGGCGCGGCGCTCGGTCGCGGCGGTGTCCACCACCACGACCCCCGCGGGCCCGACGATCAGGCCGGCGTTGTTCAGGCACCAACCGCCGTTCGGCTGGACGTAGGCGAAGACGTCCTCGGCGACCTCGGTCATCCTCGGGACCGCGCTGACGGGGGACACATCGGTGGACGACGCGCTCACGGGTGACACGCTCACGCCGGCCGGCTCGATCCGGCGATGCTGTTGACGGCGTCGAGCATCTCCCGCGGCGTGCGCAGGTTCGCGACCTCGTCGTCTGCGATCTCGACGCCGGTCTCCCGCTTGATCCGGGCTGCCGTCTCGATCAGCGCGAGCGAGTCGTAGCCCATCCCCTCGAACGGGAGGTCGATGATCTCGTCCGGCGAGCCCGCGTTCTCGCTGTCGCCGGCGCATTCGACGAGCAGTCTGTGTAGTTCGCCGATGGTCAGTGCGGGCATGGCATCTCCTTGGCTGGTGCCGTCTGTGGTTTGGCGGCGCTGCCAGCCGGTGGCGCGTGACTGGTAGCGCTGTCCTCGGGCCGGGCCGCCCCTCAGGGCTGCGGCGTCGTCCGGTTGCGGCGTCAGCTGGTTGCACCGTCAGCTGGCGGCGACGTTGGTCGCCGGTGCGATGGCCGGCGCGGGGGCTGGCCGGCAACGGCGCGCACGACCAGCGCGGCGTTGAACCCCCACCTGCCCCGGGCGAGGACGAGGGCGGTGCGCACCGGCAGCGACCGCGGGACGCCGGTGACCAGGTCGAGCTCGTACTCCCTCGCGGGCAGCGTCGCGGCGGCGGCCGGCGGCACCACACTGTCCCGGATGGCGAGCAGCGCGCACACCAGATCCAGCGGGCCGCCGCCCGAGTAGAGCCGCCCGACGAGGGACTTCGGCGCGGCGACCGGCACCCCGCGGGGGCCGAAGACGGAACCGATCGCGGCCGCCTCCACCGCGTCGAGCTCGGCGCTGCCGGCGGCGTCCGCGAAGACGACATCCACCTCGTCAGGGCCGATCCCGGCGTCGGCCAGCGCGAGTTCCGCGGTGCGCCGCAGGGCCGGCGGGCGGCCAGAGCCGGGCCGGGGGTCGAACGACGTCGCCTGGCCGATGATCTCGCCGTAGCCGAGGACACCGCGGGCGCGGGCGGAGGCAGCGGACTCCAGGACGAGGATGGCGCCGCCCTCGCCCGGCACGTAGCCGGTGCCGCGCCGGTCGAACGGGAGGTAGGACCGCTCCGGGTCGCGGGACCGGCTTACCAGCCCGCTGGAGAGCTGGGACGCCCAGCCCCAGGGGTCCAGCGCCGAGTCGACCCCGCCGGTGACCACCAGCGCCGTGCCGGAGCGGACGGTGCGCCGGGCGTGGCCGAGCGCCTGCAGGCCGCCGGCCTGGTCAGCGACCAGGGCGGCGCCCGGCCCGCGCAGCCCGTGCCGGATCGAGATCTGCCCGGTGTTCACCGCGTAGAACCAGGCGAACGACTCGTACACGCTCACCGCCTCGGGGCCCTGCGTCCAGAGCTTCTGGAACTCCCGGTGGGTGAACTCGAAGCCACCGGTGGCATTCGAGGTGATCACGCCCATGCTGTAGTCGGGCTGCGCCGCCGGGTCGAGCGCGGCGTCGGCGAGCGCGAGCGAGGCCGCGGCCAGCGCGTACCGGGTCGACACGTCCGTCTGCGGGAGCAGCCGGTTGGGCAGATGCTCGGCAGCCTCGAAGCCGTCGATCTGGCCGGCGAGCACGGCGGGGTAGCCCACCGGGTCAAAGGAGCTGATCTCGCGGATGCCGTGCCGGCCGGCGAGCGTCGCCGCCCAGAACGGCTCGACGCCGAGCCCGTTCGGCGTGATCGGGCCGAGGCCGGTGACCAGCACCGCGTCGTCCGCCAGGCCGCCTGCCGGTCCGACCGCGGATCCGTCAACCGGCCCGGTCATCGGTCCGCGTCCCACGGGCGACGCAGCACGACCGCGGTCTGGAAGCCACCGAAACCGCTGCCCACCGACAGCACGGTGCCGACCCGGGCCTCGCGGGCCTCGCGCGGCACGTAGTCCAGGTCGCACTCGGGATCGGCCTCGTGCAGGTTCGCGGTCGGCGGGATGACGCCGCGCTCGATCGCCAGCGCGCTGGCCGCGATCTCGATCGAGCCGATGGCCCCCAGCGAGTGGCCCACCATCGACTTGATCGAGCTGACCGGCGTCCGGTAGGCGTGCGCCCCCAGGCTGCGCTTGTAGGCCGCCGTCTCGTGCCGGTCGTTCTGCCGGGTGCCCGAGCCGTGCGCGTTGATGTAGTCGACCTCGGTGGGGTCGGTCCGGGACTGCGCCAGCGCCAGCCGGATCGCCTCGGCCATCTCCCGGCCGTCCGTCTTCAGGCCGGTCATGTGGTAGGCGTTAAGCCGGTTCGCGTAGCCGGTGATCTCGGCGTAGGCGTGCGCGCCGCGGGCGCGGGCCCGCTCGCGCTCCTCCAGGACGAACATCGCCGCGCCCTCGGCGAGCACGAAGCCGTTGCGGGTCCGGTCGAAGGGCCGCGAGGCGGTGGCCGCCTCGTCGTTGCGATCGGTGGTGGCCCGGATCGCGTCGAAGCAGGACACCACGATCGGCGTGATTGGCGCGTCCGCGGCGCCGGCCACGAACACGTCGGCGCTGCCCTCCTCGATGAGCGCCCGGGCGTAGCCGAGTGCGTCCAGGCCTGAGGTGCAGCCGTCGGAGACCATCGTCACCGGCCCCTCGGCGCCGACCGCCCAGGCGACCTCGGCGGGGAACGCACCCGGGGACAGATAATCGTACATGTGCGGGGAGAGGTAGCCGGGGTCGACTCGCCACTGCCGGCCCGCGTCGGAGAGCACCAGGTACTCCCGCTCCAGGCTGGTGGCCGCGGCCACCGCGCTGCCCAGGCTCACCCCCACCCGTTCGGGCAGGAGGGCGGTGAGGTCCAGGCCGCTGTCCTCGACGGCCTCCCTGGCAGAGACCACCGCGAGCTGGGTGGCCCGGTCCATCCGGCGGATCTCGCGGGCCGACAGGCCCTCCCCCGCCGGGTCGAAATCACATTCTCCGGCGATCTGGGAACGGTACGGAGCGGGATCGAAGAAGCTGATCCGGCGGGTGGCCGTGCGGCCCGACGTCATCAGGTCCCAGAACTGTTTCACACCGTTCCCGCTGGGGGCGCGTACCCCGATTCCGGTGATCACGACACGCCGAGACACCCGGCACCTCCTCGCCCTGTGGACGACTTCCCGGTAAGCAGCCAGGCGTCACATTGCTGCGGCCGCCTAGAAGCGCACTCGAAAGCCGCTTTCGCCGGGTGGCGGGAGGCCGTTTTTCTCCTGCGATACTGGTTCCGCAGGCGCGCTGGTTCTGGTGCGTGCTGGTTCCGCGGGCGGGGCTGGTATTGCAACAGCACTTGGTAGTCGTGGTGGATGGTCTGTGAGGTGCGAAGGTCGACGAGCTGATCGCTGCCCTGCCATCCCGGGCCTGGTGTCGGATCTCGGCCGGGCCGGGGCCACTGGCTACTTGCCCGCCGCAACCGCACCAGCGGTGAGCTGGCCTACTACGTCTGCCACGGCCCGCGGCGCACCAGCCTGGCCCAGCGCGCGGCTGTGGCCGGAGCCCGATGGGCGATCGAGGAGTGCTTCCAGCAGGCCAAGCAGACCTGCGGGTTGGACGACTACCGGGTCCGTGACTGGCGGGCGTGGTACGCCCACATCACCCTGTCCATGCTCGCCTACGCCACCCTCGCCGCCGTCCGCGCCGAGCAGGTAAAAGGGGCTGTGCCGTAGCCATTCTCAGCACCAGGCCAGACGCTGCCACTACCAGCGACGAGGACACCAGCAAGTGCCGTTGCAGTACTAGCTGGACGCTACCGGGGCCAGCCGGTCGAGGAAGACGGCCTGCTCGACGAGCGTGTCGCCGGGCGGAGCCGAGAAGAAACCGATCTGCCGGCCTTGGTCACTGCCGACCAGGGCTCCGCCGGTGATCTGGGCGGCGAAGGCCAGCCCAACCGGCCAGCCGCGATAGCCGCCGGCCGCCATCTCGGGATATTCGATATACCCGAGCAGGGTATCGACCTCGACGGTGACGCCGAGTTCCCGCGCGGCGATACGGCGCACCGCGTCGGTCAGCGCCTCCCCAAAGTACACGGTGCCGCCAGGAAGATGCCACTGGCCGCGGCACGGTTCGATGTCCCGCCGTACCAGGAGCACACCCCGGCTCTCGCGGATGACGACCTCGGCGCAGAGTCGGGGAACCCGACCGTAGATATCGTCGAACTCTTTTCGACTGAGTGGGAATTCACCATCAATCGGCACGCTGAAAACCCTAGCATCGTCGTCTCGACGGGCCAGGCAGCGCCCGGCTGGCAGCGGATGCCGGTGGCCCTGATCGGGCCGGCGCTCAGCGCAGGTGCACGCCGCCGTCGGCCAGCAGGACCTCGCCGGTGGTGTAGGGCGAACGCAGCACACCGAGCACCGTCTCGGCGACGTCCTCGGGGGTGCCGATGCGGCGCAGCGGGGACATCTCGCCGACGAAGCGGCGGGGCTCGGCGAAGTCCTTCGTCCACAGCGTGTCGATCAGGCCGGGCGCGACCGCGTTGACGCGGACCTCCGGCCCGACCACTGCGGCGAGCAGCCGGGTGAGATGGTTGATCGCCGCCTTGCTGACGGCGTAGGAGATGGAGCTGCCCGCCGGCCGCGAGCCGGCGATGGAACTGATGTTGACCACGGCGCCGGCACCGGTGGCGCTCAGGTATGGCAGCGCCGCGACGGTGATCTGCCAGGTGCCGATCACGTTCGTGTCCAGGATGTGCCGCCAGACCTCCGGGGTGGCCGCCGCGAAGTCCGGGTGCGGGATGACCTGCGTGACGCCGGCGTTGTTGACCAGCGCGTCCAGCCGCCCGTAGTGCCGCACCGCTGCGTCGACCAGCGCCCGCGCCTGGTCGGGATCGGCGATGTCGGCCTGGACATAGTGTCCGTCCGGCAGCTCGGCGGCGAGCTTCTCGCCCTCCTGGACCGAGCGGGCCGAGTTGACGACGGCCCGCATCCCGGCCGCGGCGAGCCGGCGCGCGACCGCCGCCCCGATGCCGGCCGACGATCCGGTGACGAGAGCGACGGCGTTGCCGTCCGGATGTGCCTGCGCGCTCATGGACCCCTCCAGGGGAGACTCGGCCGGCGGGACGCCGCCGGTGCCGGGACGGGTACTACGCCAGCACCTGCCGCTGGAGCTGTTGCAGTTCGGGGGACGGATCGAGCCCGAGCTCGTCGTCGAGGATGGCCCGCACCCGCTGGTAGGCCTGCAGCGCCTCGCTGCGGCGGCCGGTGCGGGCCAGCGCCTCGATGAGCCGGCTGTGAAACCATTCGTTCAGCGGATAGGTGGAGGTCAGCACGCGAAGTTCGCTGATGTGCTCGCGATGCAGGCCGAGCGCGAAATCAGCCTGGATCTTCAGTTCGACCGTGCGCAGGCGTTCCTCGTCCAGCCGCAGCACCTGCGCCTGCAGGACCCGGCCATGGTGAACATCGGCCAGCGCCGAGCCGGACCACAGGGCGAGCGCGCCGCGCAGCGCGGCCGAGGCCTGAACATGGTCGCCGTCGTCCAGGTGCACGCGACCCCGCCGGGCGAGCTGGCGGAACCGCTGTTCGTCGACCTGTTCGCTTGGGATTCGCAGCACATAGCCCGGCACCTTGGTCGTGACGAGTTCACCGGCCGGCCCAGCCAGGTTCTCCTTGGCCAGGAAACGGCGCAGATGGTAGATGTAGGTCTGGATAGTCGTCATCGCGCTCGGCGGCGGTTCGTTTTCCCACAGCTCCTCGATGAGCGTGTCCACGTGCACGACCTGATTGACGTTCATCACGAGCAGCGCGAGGACCTGACGTACCTTGGGCGGCGTCGGCGCCACGACCGCACCGCGCCGGACAATCTCCAGGCTGCCAAGAACACGAAACTCGATCATCGCCGAGAATTTACCTTCCGGTCAACACGGATTCGCGATCGGTCATGGCTGCCGGCGCGCGGCACTCGGCGCCAGGTACCAGATCGACCCTAGAGCCGGCCAGCTGACGATTTCAAGGGGAGTACTCCGTAACCGATACCAGGGGTACATCCAAGGAAGTGACGTCGAGTGGCCGCGGGCGCGCGGACGAACGACGCAATCGACCTAGAATCCTGTCCATGGCAGCAGGTGTGACATGTGGATAAGCCATCGACAGTCGCGGCGGAGCCCGCTGCGCACGCTTCTTCGTTGCGCCCAGGAAGCACGACCGACCGTTCAGATCATCTTTGTGCTGCGATTCCTGGCCGGTGCGGCACTCACCGGCCGGCCACTACGCGACGAGCTCGGCACCCTGCTGCCGGCCACGGCCGCGTGGGTGGCGGTGATTTCCTTCGCCTACCTGTTCAACGGCACGCGGGATGTGGTCGAGGACCAGATCAATGGGGTCGGGCGGCCGATCGCCCGGGGCGGGCTCGACCCGCGCCACGCCCAGCGGGTGGCCGTGGCCACGGCCACGGGCGCCGTCCTGGTGGGCCTCTGGCTGAGCACCGCCTTCAGTGTCGCGCTCTGGCTCGCGCTGCTGCTCGGCTACCTTTACTCCGGCCCGTCGTGGGCCCTCAAACGCGCGCCCGCGACGGCCAGGCTGTCCATTGTTGCCGTGGGACTTCTCACATTCCACGCTGGTGCTGTGGCGGTGACGGGTTCGGCCGTGGGCCGGCCCGCCGCCTGGTGGATCGTCGTCGTCACGATGTCGGCGTGGATGGGGCTGGTCGGCGCGCGGTCCAAGGACCTCTCCGACGTCGAGGGCGACGTGGCCGCCGGGCGGCGGCCGGCGGTCGCGACCAGCCGGCGCCAGCACCTGTGGACGACGGCGGCGTACGCGGTGCTGCTCGGCGCAGGCGCGGTGTGGGCGTGCGCCGCGTTCGCGGTGCACCTCGTCCCGGCCGCGTTGATGCTGCAGGCCGGGGGAGTGACCGTCGCCTTTCTGACACTTGGCCACGCAGCCGAGGGGACCAGGAAACAGCGGCGGCGGCCCTACCAGGCCTTCATGGTGACGCAGTACGCAGTGCATGCCGTTGTACTCGTAAAAACCATCCAATAACGGGTTTGGCTGGGACCGATCGATATGGCGGTGCGGGCGATCGCGCGCCGAATGGAACGCCGCAGCCAGGGAGCCGCCGGAAAATAACTTCGGCTTTTGACCATGACCTGTAGGGGTAGGGTTCCGGGAGTGGAAGGGACCGAGGCGGTTCTGGCGGAGAAGTTCACGGTGTTGCTGCCGCATCTGGACGAGCGTCGGCGGCGGCTGGTCCTGGGAGCGGACGCCAGGGCGTTGGGACACGGCGGAATCCGTCTGGTGGCCCGGGCGGCCGGGGTCTCGCGGGACACCGTCTCGCGTGGGGTAGCGGAGTTGGACAGCGGCCAGCCGCCGTCCGGACGGGTCCGGGGTGCCGGCGGTGGGCGTAAACAGGCGCGGGAGAAAGCCCCGTCCCTGGTGGGCGCGTTGCTGGCACTGGTCGAGCCCGAGCAGCGCGGGGACCCGGAGTCGCCGCTGCGGTGGACGGTGAAATCGACCCCGCATGCTGGCGGGGGAGCTGACCCGGTCCGGGCACCCGGTAAGCGTGGACACCAAGAAGAAAGAGGTCCTTGGGGACTACGCGGTCGCCGGCCGGGAGTGGCACCGCACCGGGCAGCCGGTGCCGGTACGAACCCATGACTTTCCCGCCAAGGACGCGTCCAAGGCGGTGCCCTACGGCATCTACGACCTGGCCGCTGACACCGGCTGGGTGGCGGTCGGCTGCGACGGCGACACTGCCGCGTTCGCGGTCGCGACCCTGCGCCGCTGGTGGGACGGAGAAGGCCGCCACCGCTACCCGAGGGCGACCCGGCTCCTGATCACCGCCGATGCCGGTGGCGCGAACGGCTACCGGGTCCGGGCCTGGAAGACCGGGCTGGCCGCCCTCGCTCACACCGCTGGCGCCGAGCTCGACCCCGGCGCCTGCCACACCGGCATCGTCGTGCCCGACGAGGTCATGGCCACCCTGCCGTTGACCGCCCATGACTGGCACGGGCAGTGGAACTACAGAAAGCGCCGGGATGAACCGGCATGGAGGAGGAGATAAGAGAGCTCTATGCCGAAGGGCCAGCGACCCACGGTGACCCCGAGTCATGCGTCGACGACCCGCGAGGGCGTGGCGAAGCGTTGACAGGGGCATGTGTAGGCCGGGCCATTGAGCCGCGAAATCAAGGTGTTCGGGGTGCCGACGCTGTTGTAGTAGCGGAAGGCCATACCGGCGGCGGCGTTACCGCGAGTTGCTGCCGGACCCCGCGCGGTCGAAGAACCATGGCATGCACGGAACCTCCATGCACGAGAACCGGGAGATCCCGCCTCTCGCCTATCCGGCTGATCATCGGGTGGGCCGTCCAGGGAACGCCGACGGCGGTACGCCTGGGATGAACGAGGGCGGGAAGTCGGACGACCGCGTAGTACCGATGAAGCCGTCGAATAAGGGACTGGCTGTGGCCGGGACTGCGGAGATGGTGGAGGGAAGACGGTCGGCCAAGGGGAACACGGCCAGCAAAACTCCCCCTGGACACAGGGTCGGGTCAGGGGCGTCCAATGCGCTGGATCGTGTGCGGGAAGCAGCACGACGAGACAAGGGGACACGGTTCACCGCGCTGCTGCACCATGTTGACCTGGCCAGACTCCGCAAGGCCTACGGGGCGATCCGTCGTGAGGCTGCGCCGGGGGTGGACGGGGTGACGTGGACCGAGTACGGGCAGGACCTGGAGGCCAACCTGCAGGATCTGCATGCTCGGGTGCAGTCGGGGCGTTACCGGGCCAAGCCGAGTAGGCGGGTATACATCCGTGTGTGCGGCCCGGTTGTCGGGGTGGCCGGGTCCGGGGAGAACCGGTCGGTGTTCCCCAAGGCGCGGGTGGTGGCGCTGGCCGAGTGCGGCACTCACGCTTTCCTCGCGGCCGAGGTCGGCGCCTGGCGGGTCGGGGAGAAGACCCTGGCCGGACGGCTGTACCCGCGGCCGCGGGCGGATGAGCTGCTCACCGCCGACCGGGGTTTCTATTCCTGGGCCGGGTGGGATGCCGCGCAGGCGACCGGGGCGGCGCTGCTG
>NZ_CDWWEW010000037.1:0-22010 GCF_977966315.1 Frankia sp. CeRuru1 | reverse complement strand
AACCAGAACAGGTGCTGCCAGAGCAGCGCGCCGCCGTTGGCGGCGTCGAACACGTGCGCGCCGAAGCGCCGGTCGGCCTCCAAGGCGAGCAGCGCCGCGGCGAGCACGGGGAAGGCGACCAGCACGAGGATCGAGGTCACCAGGAAGTTCCAGCAGAAGATCGGCAGTCGGAACATCGTCATGCCCGGGGCCCGCATCGCCAGGATCGTTGTGATCATGTTGACGGCGCCGAGGATGGTGCCCAGACCGGACACCGTCAGCCCCAGGATCCACAGGTCCGACCCGGCCCCCGGCGAGTACACCCCGTTGTTCAGCGGCGAGTAGGCGAACCAGCCGAAGGACGCCGACCCGTTCGGGGTCAGGAACCCGAAGATCACCGTCAGGCTGCCGAACAGGAAGAACCAGTAGGACAGCGCGTTCAGCCGCGGGAACGCCACGTCCGGCGCGCCGATCTGCAGCGGCACCAGGAAGTTTCCGAACGCGAAGGCGATCGGGGTGGCGAACATGAGCAGCATCAGCGTGCCGTGCATCGTGAACAGCTGGTTGTACTGCTCGTTGGAGAAGTGCTGCAGCCCCGGGCGGGCGAGTTCCGCCCGGATCATGATGGCCATGAGGCCGGCGACGATGAAGAACACGAACGACGTGACGAAGTACATGACGGCGATGTCCTTGTGGGACGTCGTCCGCAGATAGCCGAGCAGGTTCGTCCGCCGGGGGATGTGGGGGGCCGGGGAGTCGGCGTGCCCGACACCCGGTTCTTGTACGAGGGTCACTGTCCACTCCCGGTGGTTGCGGTGGTGGCGGCGGTCCCGGTCGTCGACGCGGCCGGCGTCGCCGAGATCACCGCGTTCTCCCGGTCCGCGATGAACGTGTCGTACTCGGCCTGCGGCACGACCTTCACGTAGAAGTTCATCCGGTCGTGGTCCGTCCCGCACAGTTCGGCGCATCGACCGATGAAGGTGCCGGTCTTCGTGACGGTCAGTTCGAACTGGTTCACCCGGCCGGGGATGACGTCCCGCTTGAACAGGAACTCCGGCACCCAGAACGAGTGGATGACGTCCGGCGAGCTCTCCACGAAACGGATCGAGCGGTTCTGCGGCAGCACGAGCACCGCCGGCTCACCGGGGCGACCGGTGACCTCAATCGGGTTGGCACCCTGCCGGCCGGATCCGGTGTCGAGGTACTTGAACTGCCAGTTCCACCGGAAGGCGATCACGTCGACGGTGACGTCGGGCTTCGACGAAAGCTTGGTGACCTCGGTCTCGTCCCGGGCCGTGTAGAAGAACAGCCCGGCCACGATCACCACCGGCACGACGGTGTAGAGCACCTCGACCGGCAGGTTGTAGCGCACCTGGCGGGGAAGTACGTCGCTGCGTTTCCGGAAGGCGATGACCGCGTAAAAGATCATTCCCCAGACGAGCACACCGACGGCGAGCGCCGCGATCGCCGAACCCTGCCAGATGTTGAGAAGGCGCGGCGTGTGGTTCGTCACGCCCTCGGGATAGCCGAATGTGGGCCTGTCGCAGGCGGTCGCCATGATCCCCACGACAGCGAGCGCGGCACTGAGACGCAGGACACGCCGAAGCGGCCGGATGTGCCGCGTCCCGTGCACGCCGACCGCGGACACCGCGGCTGCGCGTGTGTCGGAGCCAGCCGGCGTCGTCGGCGTGTCCTCGACATCCGCGAGCGACGGCCGGGTCCGACCGAAGGATCTCCTCACCAGGTCCTGCCTCCCACGACGAGCGGGCCGCGCGGCCGCGGGGGCGGACAGCGTTCGTCCCCGCGCGCGAGACCCCCTGGAAACGCCATGTCGCCCCGCCGATCCAACCGGACGACATGCTGTCTTCGACACGCTGTAGATGGTGCGGCAGCAGCGTATCTCAGCGGCCGCGAACCTTCTCGCCTCAGGCCCCCGTCAGCGCCTGTGACGCACGCCCCTCCCGGCCGTTCACGGCGTACCGTTTCACAGGTGCCGGCCTATCTCGACCACGCGTCGACCACGCCGCTGCACCCTGCCGCGCGCGAGACTCTGCTAATGGCCCTTCAGGATGGTTGGGCCGACCCGGCACGGTTGTATCGGGAGGGCCGCCGGGCGCGCATGCTGCTCGACGCGGCGCGCGAGACCGTCGCGAGCGTACTCGGGGCCCGGCCGGACGAGATCAGTTTTCCCGCGAGCGGGTCGGCGGCGGCGCATCTAGCCCTGTTGGGCACGGCGGCGGCCCGGCGGCGCGCGGGTGACGTCGTCATGGTCAGCGCGGTCGAGCACTCCAGCGTCCTGCACGCTGCGCAGCGGCACGAACAGGCCGGTGGACGGGTCGTCAGAGTCGGTGTGGATCATCTCGGCCGGATCGACCCCGCCGGCTTCACCCCCGTCGCCGGTACCGCCGTCGCCAGCCTCCAGCACGCCAACCACGAGGTCGGGACCATCCAGCCGGTCGCCGAGGTCGCCGAACGGATGCGCGCCGCCGGGGTGCCGCTGCACACCGATGCCGCCGTGACAGTCGGCCACATCCCCGTCGACCTGGCCGACCTCGGGGTGGATCTGCTCACCGCGAGTGCCCACAAGTTCGGCGGACCACCTGGGGTGGGCGTTCTCGCCGTGCGCACCGGGACCCGCTGGCGCAGTCCCGGTCCCGTCGACGAGCGGGAGGGCGGTCGGGTTGCGGGCTATCCGAACGTCCCCGCCGTCGCCGCCGCCGCCACGGCGCTGAGCGCCCGAGCGGGTGAACTCGCCGCGGAGGCGCCCCGGCTCGCCGGCTACGTGGCCGAGCTGCGCCGCCGGCTGCCCGAACTCGTCGACGGCGTGGAACTACTCGGCGACCCGGACCGGGCAGCGACGGTTCCGCACATCAGCGCGTTCTCCTGCCTCTACGTCGAGGGCGAGGCACTGCTGACCGAGCTCGACCGGGCCGGAATCGCCGTGAGCTCCGGGTCGAGCTGCACATCCGACACCCTGGCCCCGAGCCATGTCCTGGTCGCCATGGGCGCGTTGACGCACGGCAACCTGCGGATCTCCTTCGGCCGCGAGTCGACCCGGGCCGACCTCGACGCCCTGCTGACGGCGCTGCCCGCGGCCGTGCGCGCCGTGCGGGACCGGCTGGGCGCCGCCGGGCTTTGACGCCGACAATCCGATGACGGAACAGCCGCACACGGTCGACTCGCGGGGACGGCGCTGCCCGCTGCCGATCATCGATCTGGCCCGCGCCTTCGGCGGGATTCCGGTGACCGGCACCATCACGCTCTGGGCCGACGATCCCGCCGCCGGCGCGGACGTCGTGGCCTGGTGCCGGCTGCGGGGTCAGGAGCTGGTGGGCGTCTCCCCGCTCCCGGAGGGCGGGGAGGCGTTCGTCATCCGGCGGCTTGTATAATCTTCCGGCTCAGATTGTCGGCAGACGCTCGGCGATCTCGGCGGCGGCGTCGGAACCGTAGGCCTCGGTGAGACGCTTAAGCACCTCCGACGGCTCCACCGTGTACTCCTGGGTGCCGATCGTCTCCAGGACCAGGGTGGCGAGCAGGGAGCCGACCTGGGCGGAGCGTTCGAGCGAGAGGTCCCAGGACCGGCCGGCGAAGAACCCAGCCCGGAAGGCGTCCCCGACTCCGGTGGGATCCGGGGTGGCGCGGGCGGGAACGACCGGGACCCGGATGGGGTCGCTCTCCGGGGCCTCGATGACCGCACCATCCTTGCCGTGCGTGGTCACCCGGACGCCGACCCTGGCCAGGATCTCCTCGTCCGACCAGCCGGTCTTGCTGGCGAGCAGCGCCTTCTCGTACTCGTTACAGAACAGGTAGGCCGCACCGACGACGAGCTCGCGGATCTGCGGGCCCTCCATGATCGCGAGCTGCTGGGAGATGTCCGCCGCGAACGGATATCCCCGCTGCCGGCACTCCTCGCTGTGGCGCAGCATCGCCCCGGGGTCGTTGGGGCTGACGATCACCATGTCCAGGCCGCCGAACCGCTCGGCGATCGGCCTCAGCTCGATGTCGGCGGCCTCACTCATCGCACCCGGGTAGAAGGACGCGATCTGGTTGAGGTCCTCGTCGGTGGTGCAGACGAACCGCGCGGTGTGCGCGATCTCGCTGACCCGCACGGAGGCGGTGTCCACGCCGTGCCGGTCGAGCCAGGAACGGTAGTCGGCGAAGTCCTCGCCGACCGCGCCGACGAGGATCGGGCGCAGGCCCAGCCGGCCCAGGCCGAAGGCGATGTTGGCCGCCACTCCGCCCCGCCGGATCACGAGCTCGTCGACGAGGAAGGACAGCGAGACCCGCTCAAGCTGGTCGGCGAGCAACTGCTCGGCGAACCTTCCAGGAAAGCGCATGAGGTGGTCGGAGGCGATGGAACCAGTCACGGCGATACGCACGATCAAGGAGCTTACCGGCCTGCCCCGAAGCCCGGAACCACCGGCTCGCGCTGGTTCACGCGCGTCATTACGGAGGCGTCAGATCGCGGTGTCCCGTGATTCCGGCGGCCCGCAGGCAATGGACCCGCAGGCAATGGAAACGACGGATACCGACACAAGCGGACACCGACACAACACATGCGGGAGAGCCCGGTCCGACGAACAAAGGTCGGACCGGGCTCTCCCGAACGTTCCGGTCTGATCAACCGGTCACCGAACCGCGCCCCGGGGCTCGCGCCGAGACGCGGCCCGAGCAGGAGGCGCGGCCCGGTGCTCAGCGCATCAGTGGAACGAGTCGCCGCAGGCGCAGGAACCCTGGGCGTTCGGGTTATCGATGGTGAAACCCTGCTTCTCGATCGTGTCGACGAAGTCGATCGTCGCCCCGCCGAGGTACGGGGCACTCATCCGGTCCACCGCCACCTTGACACCGGAGAAGTCGAGGACGGTGTCGCCGTCGAGGGACCGCTCGTCGAAGAACAGCTGGTAGCGCATGCCCGAGCAGCCTCCGGGCTGCACCGCGATACGCAGCTTGAGGTCATCCCGACCCTCCTGCTCAAGCAGGGTCTTCACCTTGCCTGCGGCGGTGTCGGTGAGGACGACGCTCGAGGACTGCGTCGCGGGTGCCGTGGTGTCCTGAACGGTCATAGGGACTACTCCTGCCCTTGGTGGACGTGCCTGGCAAGCCAGGCCACTAGTTCCGGTTGACTTGTACGCAGGGCGCCGCCGACCATCCGGCGCACACCCCCCGGGCACGGCACTGCCACTGTGCCGACATCCATGCCCAACACCGTCGGCCGGGATCCGCTTCCTATGGTAGCGATGCCGGCGCGGGCCAACCACGTCGAGATCCCGACCATGCTTGGAGACGGTGGTCACTCCCGTTCACGTTAGTGACCTTCGTCTGGCCGCCAGCTGACCACGAAGAGCTCGGCATACGATGGCGCCGGGAGTTAGAGTCTCATCGACCATTCGTGGACGGGCCCGGCGGGATCGTTCGATCGGCCGCCGCGGACGACGAGGCGGCCAGGCCGAGGGCCGGTCGACCGGAGGAGTGCCATGACCACCAACCCGGCCCTGCGGCGCGACCCGATCCCTGCTCGCGACCCGATCCCTGCTCGCGACCCGGCCCTCGACCGGGTCGGTGTGACTCCGTCACCGCTGGCCCTGCTGCTACTCGGACGCCAGGCCGACCCGGCCAGCGAGCGTGGCGTGGACTGTCCGGGTGAACTCCCCCCGGCGGCCGATCCGACCCTCACAGCCCGCGCCGCGGCGGCGAAGCGGGCGCTGGGTGATCGGGCGTTCATCCTCGGGCACCACTACCAACGCGACGAGGTCATCGCTTTCGCCGACGTGACCGGCGACTCGTTCAAGCTGGCCCAGCAGGCCGCCGCGCGGCCGCAGGCCGAGGCGATCGTCTTCTGCGGCGTGCACTTCATGGCGGAAAGCGCCGACATCCTCACCGGCGCGCACCAGCAGGTGATCCTGCCGGACCTTGCCGCCGGCTGCTCGATGGCGGACATGGCCACAGCCGAGCAGGTCGAGCAGGCCTGGGACGATCTGCTCGACGCGGGAGTCGCCGCCGGCACCGTTCCAGTGAGCTACATGAACTCCTCGGCCGCGATCAAGGCGTTCACCGGGCGCCACGACGGGACGATCTGCACGTCGTCGAACGCCAGGCGCGCGCTGGAGTGGGCCTTCGGCGAGCGCGGGGGCGCCCGGGTGCTCTTCCTGCCGGACCAGCACCTCGGCCGCAACACCGCCATCGGGGAGCTGGGGATGAGCGAGCAGGACTGCGTCGTCTACGACCCCCGCACGCCCTCGGGAGGACTGACCAGCCGGCAGCTGCGCGAGGCGAAGATGATCCTCTGGCGGGGTCACTGCTCGGTACACGGCCGGTTCACCCGCGATAGTGTCGACGAAGTCCGCCGCCGGATCCCCGGGGTGACGGTGCTCGCCCACCCGGAGTGCCGGCGGGAGGTCGTCACCGCGGCCGACCTCGTCGGCTCGACCGAGTACATCATCTCGGTCGTCGATGCCGCTCCCGCCGGATCGGCGTTCGCGATCGGTACCGAGCTGAACCTGGTGCAGCGGCTGGCGACGAGGCACCCTGACCAGACCGTCGTCTTCCTGGACCGTACGGTGTGTTTCTGTTCCACCATGAACCGGATCGACATGCCCCACCTCGTGTGGGCGCTGGAGTCCCTCGTGCGGGGTGAGACGGTGAACCGCGTCACCGTCGACCCGGACATGGCCACCTATGCCCGGAAGGCTCTCGACCAGATGTTGGCGCTGCCCTGATGGCCCTGCTGAAACGACGCGGCTCCGCCGGCTCCGATGCCGGCTCCGATGCCATCGCCGGGGATCCGATCGCCGAGCAGGTGGAGAGGGCCGAACAGGAGAAGGTCGCCGATCCGCGGCGCACGGCGGCCAAGGGCCGGCCCACGCCCCGCCGGGCGGAGGCGCGGGCCGCCCGTACGAAGCCCGGTGGGGCGCTCGGCGCCCCGGCGAACAAGCAGGAGGCGCGGGCCGCGCGACGCAGGCAGAGCCAGGAGTACCGCGCGGCGATGATGTCCGGCGACGTCAGCCGGCTGCCACCGCGTGAACGCGCGCCCGAGCGCGTGCTGGCCCGCGACTTCGTGGACACGCGGATCAACGTCGGGTCGTTCTTCCTGCCGATCGCCATCGTCTACTTCGTCGGCGGACTGGTCCCGAACGCATCGATCAAGCTGGCCGCGACCCTGCTGATGCTGCTCGGGATCGTCGCGGTCGTCATCGACTCGCTCCTGCTCTCCTGGCAGGTGAGCCGGCGCGTCGCGGAGAAGTACCCGGACTCCCGGGTGCGGGTGCGGGCCTACGCCGTGCAGCGCGCGCTACTGCCGCGGCGCTGGCGACTCCCCCGCCCGCGGGTCTCCCGCTCCGGCCCGCGCCCCTGATCGACGGTCATGGCCGACGGCCAGGGCCGACGGCTAAGGTCGTCACGTGAAGCATCGACGTCTCGGGCGCAGCGGCCTGTCGGTCAGTGAGATCTCCTACGGCAACTGGATCACCCATGGTGACCAGATCGAGGCGGATGCGGCGACCGCCTGTGTGCGTGCCGCCCTCGACGAGGGCATCACCACATTCGACACCGCGGACGTCTACGCCGGTACCCGCGCCGAGAGCGTCCTGGGCGAGGCGCTGCAGGGCGTGCGCCGGGAGTCCTACGAGCTGTTCACCAAGGTCTACTGGCCCACCGGCCCGGGCGAGAACGACAAGGGCCTCGGTCGCAAGCACATCATCGAGTCCGCGCACGCCTCGCTGCGCCGTCTGCGCACCGACCACCTCGACCTCTACCAGGCACACCGGTACGACCCAACGGTGCCGGTCGAGGAGACCCTCCGGGCCTTCGACGACCTCGTCCGCGCCGGCAAAGTGCTCTACGTCGGCGTGTCCGAGTGGAGCGCCGAGCAGATCAGCGACGCCGTCCGGCTGGCCGGCGAGCTGGGGCTGGACCGCATCATCTCCAACCAGCCGCAGTACTCGATGCTGTGGCGGACCATCGAGGCCGACATCGTGCCCGTCAGCCGGAAGGCCGGGATCTCCCAGATCGTCTGGTCGCCGATCGCCCAGGGCGTGCTCACCGGCAAGTACCTGCCCGGTCAGCCACCGCCGACCGGCAGCCGGGCCACCGGTGGAACCGGTTCCACCTTCATCTCCCGGCTGCTGCGCGACGACGTGCTGACCGCGGTGCAGGAGCTGCGGCCGATCGCCGCGGACGCCGGGCTGTCGATGGCGCAGCTCGCCGTCGCCTGGGTGCTGCAGAACGACAACGTCGCCTCAGCGATCATCGGCGCGTCCCGGCCGGAGCAGGTACGGGAGAACGTCAAGGCTGCCGGCGTGACGCTCGACGCGGTGCTGCTCGATCGGATCGACGACGTGCTCGCCAAGGTCGTCACCCGGGCCTGACCCGGGCCTGCCTCCAGGCCTGGCCCCGGGCCCGCCGGCTGCCCCGAACCGGATCGGATCGGATCAGCCAGGCTGGTCGTCGGCCGGGCCGGTTCGGCGGAAAGCGGAGGCCAGCGCCTGCCAGGTCCGGTCGAGATCGGATCCTGGCAGGTAGCGGCCGTCCAGTTCGAGGATCATCATGCCGTGCGCGGCGGCCCACAGGGCCTGCGCGAGATAGGGTTCCCCGGCCGCCCGGTAGAACGGCTCCCCCGCCCAGTCCTCGACGTCGGCGCTCAGTAGCCGACGGGTCAGCGAACCGGCGGTGACCAGGCGGTAGAGGTTCGGATGGGCTCGGGCATAGCCCCGGTACGCGGCCAGCAGGGCCGGGACCACCTCCGCGGAACCGCTGCGGTCGACCACGTCGTGGAGCAGCTCCCCGATCTCCATGAGCATGGTCTCGATCAGCTTGGCCTCGAGCTGCGGCTTGCCCGCGAGATGCTTGTACAGCGACGGCGCCCGGATACCGAGGAGATCACCGATCCGGCGCATCGTCAGCGCCCCCGCCCCCTCGGTCTCCAGCACCCCTCGCGCGACCATGATGATCTCGGTGACCCGCGGCGAGACGGGGCCCAGGACCGGGCGGGGCGCGATCCTGGGCAACGGCGGCTCGCCGGCCGGCCGCACCTCCGCCACCGACCGTGGTCCCCGCGCCGGCGCCGGCCCGGATTCCGCCCGCACCGGTGAGGTTGCCGTCCCTGTGTTCACGCCGGCGTGATCACGAAGACGGGATGGCGGGGCGCGATCCGACGGATCTCCTCATCGGACGAGCCCGGCCCGACCCCGTCGAAGAAGGCGCCGACCTCGGCCTTCCACCGCCGCAGGTAGGCCCGCAGCACGGCGACGCTCGCCGCCGGATCCAGCTCGATCGCGGAGTAACGCGTGCGCGACCGGCCACGCAGCAGGTACAGCTCGCCCTGGGCCACGCGCAGATTACGCACCCACTGACCGTGCCCTCGCGCCGAGACCAGGTACTGCTGCCCGTCGAAGATGAGCAGGTTCACCGGGGTCCGGCGCGGCTCGCTGCTGATCCGGCCGCGTACCTCGAGGATCCGGCTGCCCAGGAGGCTGATCCCCGCCCGGGTCAACGCCGCGACGGCGCGGTTGGCCACGTTACGAGTGAACCATCCGGGGGCGAGGTAATGCGCTTCAGCCGGAGTGGACGGGTTGTTGTGCTCGGTCAAGATCTGCACCCTCTCTGCCGACCGGAGCGGCCCGGCGCCGGCCTGAGCGATCTCGATGGTTCGGCCGGCCGAACCATCGGACAGGCTAGCGTCGTTAGCCAACGTCGTTAGCCAACGCTGCCAGCTAACATTGTTAGCCGACCTCTCGTCAAGAGGTGGTTCGGTCGGCACGAATCGGGACCGGCACGGTCGGGACCGGCACGGGCGGAGGCGGCTCAGGTCACCGGGCGCAGGCTCATCGGCCCGTAGATGCGACGGCCGGCATCGAGGAGCGTCACCTGCGCCACCCCCGCATCGAGCAGGTCACGCCAGGTCTCCCCGAGCCACGTCTCAGCGTCTCCCTGGCTGGTGAACGACTCGGAGGTCGAGTCCCCGCCGACCATCGTGATGGTGCCGTCATCGCCTTCGTAGCGCCAGGTCCAGGTCATGAGTGTGTCCTTCCCACCCGGGCGGCCCGCGCTGGAACCGCCGGCCGTGATCGGCCAGTGCGCCGGCCGGTCGCCCCATCCAACCGTGTGCACCCCGCCGACGCGGGACTCCCGGCCCCATCCCAGGGCCGATGATCCATCGTGGCACTGGTCGACCGGCCCGCGGGCCCGGGTCCGGTCGGCCCGTGCTACTGGCGCGGTCGGCGATACCCGCGCCAGGATGTCGTGAACGCCGGTAACGTCAGTTCTGGTGGATGCCCGGACAGCACCGCGACCACCGCGATCGCGAAGCCGGCGTCACCGGTCATCGCCGGTCGCGCGAGCCGGCGGCAGGTCCGCACGGTGAGCACAGCCGCGTCGAAGGCAGGTCCGCACGACAGGCACGTCTGCGTGAGCAGGATGTCGGTACAAGGAGGAAGAACCCGCGTGGGAACGACCGTCTACAACGCAGCGGCCATCGTGGCCGACTCCGTGGAACACGAGGACGCGCCCCTGACCTGGTGGGCCGCCACTCTCGTCACCTTCGCGGCGATCTTCCTGCTGGCGGTGGTGCTCACCCTCATGACCCTGTGGGAGCGCAAGCGCCACCCGCACGTCTGAGGTTCCGGAGGCCACGGAGCCTGGCAGGCTTGAGAACCCGGAGAGGCGGAGACCCCGGGGGATCCGGGGCGCAACGGGATCCGGGAGACGGAACACGATGAAGGTGACGCTGCTCGGCACCGGCTCGGCGGACGGCTGGCCCAACCCGTGGTGCGACTGCGCATCCTGTGCCTGGGCCAGGGAACACGAAGTACGCGGGCAGACGGCCGTTCTGATCGACGACGCCCTGCTGATCGACTGTGGTCCCGACGTGCCCCGGACCGCTGCCCGGCTCGGAGTACGCCTGTCGGGGCTGCGTCATCTGCTGATCAGCCACGCCCATCCAGATCATCTGGGGCCCGAGAGCCTGATGTGGCGCTCGTGGTCGACAGCCGCGGGACGGCCCCTCGACGTGGTCGGTCCGCCGGCGGCGCTGGCGGCGTGCCGGGAGTTCCTGGCTCGCTGGGAGCGCTCCGATCCGGACCGGGACGGCTCGCCGCTGCGGCTGATCGCCGTGGTGCCCGGGGGCACGCCGACGGCACCCGGGCCCCTGCGCCTCGGCGGGGACGATCGGCAGGCCGCGGAGGACCGGGGATCCGCGGAGGATCAGGAGTCCCCGAGCGATCGGGGTTACCTCGTTCGACCGGTCGCCGCCCGGCACGGTGACGCGAGCATCGGGCCGGCCGTGCTCTACGACGTGACGGCGCCGGACGGTGGACGCCTGCTGTACGGCTGCGACACCGCGGCGCCGCTGCCGGCGGAGACGCTCGAGGCGGTCACCGGCCGCGCCTACGACGTCGTGTTGCTGGAGGAGAACAACGGCGACCGGCCGGGGTTCGGCGAGCACCTTGACCTCGATACCTTCGGTCAGCTCGTGGCCGAGCTGCGCCGCCGCGGCGCCGTGGTGCCGAGCACCCTGGTACTGGCCGTTCATCTGAGTCACCGCAACCCGCCCGGCGACGAACTGGCCCGCCGGCTCCAGCTCGCCGGCGCGCTGGCACCGGCGGACGGGACCGTCTATGATATCGTCCCGGCCGCCCGGCGGCAGCCACCACAGCCGTCTCAGCCAGCACAGCCACCACGGGCACCAGGGCGGTGGCAGCGCCCGGTGTTCCCGGCACCACACCGAGTCCTGATCACGGGGGGTGCCCGGTCGGGGAAGTCGGCTGAGGCCGAACGCCGGCTGCTCGCCGAACCGGAGGTGGTCTACGTGGCGACATCGGCGCCGCCTGATCCGGCCGACGCCGAGTGGTCCGAGCGGATCGCCGCGCACCGGCGGCGGCGCCCGGCCGCCTGGACGACCGTGGAGACGGTCGATCTGGTCCCCCTGTTGCGCTCTCCCGGACCACCGCTGCTCATCGACGGTCTGGGGCTGTGGGTCGGCGCCTGGCTGGACCGTCCGGACGAGTTGCGCATCCGCGCGGAGGAGCTCGTTGACGCCTGGCGGGCCACCGGCCGCCGGGTCGTCGCGGTCACGGACGAGGCCGGTTCCGGGGTCGTTCCCCCGGCCGAGGCCGGCCGCCGGTTCCGCGACGCGCTCGGCCGTCTCAACGCCGATCTCGCGGCCGAGGCCGACGAGGTGTGGCAGGTGGTCGCGGGCATCCCCCTCCGGCTGCGACCGTTCCCGCACGAGCGGTCATAGCGTCCTCACGGGACGAGTCCTCACGGGACGAATCCTCCCGTGAGGAAGTCGTAGCGATAGAGCCCGGCCGAGCAGGCCACGATGAGACCGGCCGGTTCGGTCGCGGGAAGCCACCGGCAGGACCGGGCCGCGCCCTCGAAACGCATCATGGTGGCGCATCGCCAGGTCGAGGTGTCCCAGATGCGCAGCGCGCCGTCGCCGCCCGCGGTGGCGAGCCACGCCCCGTCCGGAGAGAAGGCCGCGTCGCGCACGGTGTGGACGTGTCCGATGAGCGTCGCCACCGCCGCGCCGTCGCTCACCCGCCAGACCCGCACGGTGTGGTCGGCTCCCGCGGAGGCCACCAGCGCGCCATCCGGGGAGATCCCCACGCCCAGCACGTTGTCGGTGTGGCCGGTGAGCACAGCCCGCTGCTCCAACGTCGCCACGTCCCACAACCGCATGGTGCGGTCATTGCCGCCCGAGGCCAGCCACCTGCCGTCCGGGCTGACCGCGCAGGCCTGCACCGGACCGCGATGACCCGCCTGATCAACAGAGCCCACCAGACCGCGGGGATCCTCGGAACCGCTCGACGCGGCAGCGGTGGCGGCAGCAAAGGTGGCCAGCCACTCGCCCCCCTCGGTCTCCCACAGCGGTGACGGGATCCCACAGCCCGACCGCCTTCGTGTCCACGGGTACGACCGCCCAGGAACCGTCGGGTGCGGCCACCGACCCGCGGGCCTGCTGGACACGACCGCCACTGCTCGCCGCGCCTGGCTCTCCCCTGGCCAGATCCCAGGCGGTCGCGGTGCCGTCGTCGGAGTAGGCGACAACCAGGGTGGGCGCGTCCCGCCCGCGGGGGACCACCACGGCGCAGCCCCGCATCGCCTCGTCCCGGCCACTCGCGGCGGGCTTGGGCAGGGTGACGTCGGTTGCCCACAACCGGAGGCGGCCACCCGGGCCGACCGCGGCGCACCGCACGGACCCGGCACCATCGCTGATCACGCGGTCCTGCCGGCCGGCGGGCATTGACCATCGGCGGACTGTTCCGTCCTGCCCCGACGATCCGAGCCAGCTACCGTCTGGAGCGACGGTCAGCGAGAGTACGGATCCGGCATGGCCCGTGAGGGTCAACCTCGGGGCTCCGGTCGTGGCATCACAGATCCGGATGACGGAGTCGTCACCCGCGACGGCGATCCAGCTTCCGTCCGGCGCCGGCACGCAGCAGCGCAGCGCCGCGCCGGAGACGGGGACCTGAAAGACAGAATCTCCGCTCACAACGTCCCAGCGGTGACGGCGGTGACGGCGGACAGAGCGGCGACGACCAGGGACAGGTCCGCGAGCTCCTGGCAGAGATCGTCGACCTCGTCCGGATCGAGGTCGCCGGTGGCTCCCCAGTACGCCTCGAGTACCTCCCGGGGAATCTCGACGTCCTCGGGAAACACGGCGAGCTCGAGATAACGCTCCAGCCGATGCCCGGTGAGCAGCCCGAGGCTCGCCCCCAGGGTCACCTCCACGGCCTCGTTCCGGTCCGCCGCCCGGCTGACGTCAAGCCCGGTCGGACCGCGCCGCTCGAGGCGGCGCAGCACCCGCTCGACGGCCCGCGGCACGGTCATCCCATCCCGAATGTGCCGCACCAGGGCCCGGTTCACCAGGCTCAGCAGCATCGGCCACCGACCGGTGACGACCAGCAGCCGCGCCGCGGCCTCCGCCGGCACACCACCGCCGACGTCCCGCAGCAGCAGCGCCATCGCCTCACCGTGGGCCATGGTCGGCATCTCAACCATGCGGGCCCGGGGAGCAAGGTCGCGCAGCCGCGTGGTGACCAGCCGCACCGTGTTCGGACCGCCCTGCAGGAAGGGGCGGAGCTGGGCGCGTTCCCACACGTCGTCGACGATGAGAAGCCGGGGCTCGTCGCCGAGCAGCGTGCCGAGATGAAAACCGGCCTGCTCGGGATCGGAGAGGGCGGGACGAAGACCCGAGAGCGCCTCACTGAGATCATTGACCCGGTCGGCGAGGTGCGCGCCGCCGAGCGACTCCCCGATCGTCACCCACAGCACGCCACCGCCGAACCGCCTGGCGATCTCCGGACGCCGACAGACCTGCTGAGCCAGGGTCGTCTTTCCGATTCCGCCTGGTCCACCGCGGTGGACGGCCCCGCCAGGAACGACCTGCCCGCGGCCGCCTCCCGGCGCTGGCTCTCCCGCAGCTTCACCAGGGCGTCGAGGACGGCGGTCTCCAGGTCACCCGCGTTGCGGAAGTCGGTCGTGATGATGCCCGATTCCCGCAGCCGGGCACGGAAGCGCTTCTGGCGAGCGGGATGCAGATCGTCGACGAAGTCTCCGAACGGCACCTCGGCGTAGTAGTCGAGGAGGAACACCAGGCGGGGGATCCCGGCGGCGGTTGCCGTGTCGAACTCCAGCTCGGTGTACGAGACCTGCGGCCGGCCGGGCACCGGGGAGCCGTAACGGAAGCCGATGAGGCCGATGTAGACATCGGACGAGCGGACAGCGCGGATGCAGAACTCCGCCGGATCGTCGTCGCGAGCCCCGAAGTACGCCATGTCGATGACCCGGTCCCCGGCCAGCGCGACAGCACGTTCGGCCGCCGCCACGAACGAGCGGTCCCGCGGAAAACGACGCAGCTCAGCGGTGTGGCTCAGGAACACCCGGCGTTCGTGCCCGCCCGCCGCTCCCCCAATGGGAACGGCCGGCACCGGCACCGCGGGCGCTGACACATCCGGCAAAGTACCCGATCTCAACAGCCCGCAGCCTCCACAACCAGCCTTTGCCAGCCACGCCGGCAAGGACCAACCGTCCCGGCCGCGCCGATCGGCACAATCATGCGGTACGGGGACCACTGGGAGGTACCTTCGCGGGGATCGGGGATGTGGTGCGTTGCCGACCGAGCGGATCAGGTAGTAAGGATCCCGTGGATCCCGATGCGTCAGGCAGCGCCGTTCCCGCCGTTCCCCCGCTGGACTCCGACGCGATGGCGGCGGCTCGCCAGCGGCAGACCGAACTGACCAAGCCACCCGGGGCGCTGGGCCGGCTCGAGGATCTGTCCATCTGGCTCGCCGGCGCACAGGCGACCTGCCCGCCCCGTCCCTTCGCCCGGATCCGGGCGGTCGTGATCGCCGGCGACCACGGTGTCGCCCAGGCCGGGGTGTCCGCCTTCCCCAGCGACGTGACCGCCCAGATGGTCTCGACCTTCGCCGCGGGCGGCGCGGCGGTCAACGTGCTGGCCCGCCAGGTCGGGGCCGCCGTGCGCGTGGTGGACGTGTCCGTGGACACCGCGCGGCCCCTCACGCCGGGCGGGGTGGATGGATCGGCCGCACCGGAGCGCTATCGGGTGCGACGGTCGAGCGGACGGATCGACCGCACCGATGCGCTGTCGGTCGCGGAGGCGGACGCCGCGTTCGCCGTCGGCCGACTCATCGCGGATGAGGAGATCGACGCGGGCGCGGACCTGCTTGTTCCCGGCGAGATGGGGATCGGCAACACAACCCCCGCAGCCACCATCGTGGCGCTGCTGTGCGACCGGGAGCCGATCGAGGTGGTCGGCCGCGGGACGGGGATCGACGACCAACGCTGGATGATCAAGACGACCGCGATCCGGGACGCGATGCGGCGCGGCCGGCTGTTCACCGGCGACGCGCATTCGGTGCTGCGGGTCGTCGGTGGAGCCGATCTGCTCGCCCTGGCCGGGCTGCTGGTGCAGTCCGCCGTGCGACGGACGCCGGTCATCCTCGACGGTGTGATCGTCTGCGCGGCGGCACTGGCCGCGGAGCGGATCGCCCCGGGAGCAAACCAGTGGTGGGTGGCCGGCACCCGGTCCACCGAGCCCGCCCAGGGAATCGCACTGGACGCACTCGGTCTGACCCCCCTGATCGACGCCGGCCTGCGTCTCGGGGAGAGTACCGGTGCGCTCCTCGCCGTTCCGTTCCTGCGGGCGGCCCAGGCCACACTGGCCGAGATGGCGACGTTCGACCAGGCCGGTGTCAGCGGGAAAGCCGAGGTCGGCGGGGAAGCCGAGGTCAGCGGCAGCCAGGAGGACTCGGGCCCCGCGGCCGGTGCCCCGTGATGCTCGAGGCGAGAACAGCATTCACGCTGCTCACCGTCCTGCCGCTGCGGGGCCCGGAGCACACCGACCGGCGGCTCGCGGGCCGGGCGATGGCCCTGGCACCCTTCGTCGGCCTGGCCTTGGGGCTGCTTGCCGGCAGTGCGGTGTTCGCCACCCGGATCGTCACGGCGGTTCCCGGTCAGCGCACCCAGACCCTGCTGCCGGCCGTCGTCGGCGTCGCGGTGCTCGCTCTGGTCACCCGGGGCCTGCATCTCGACGGGCTGGCCGATCTCGGGGACGGGCTCGGCGCCTGGCGAACGCGGGGCAGGGATCGCGCCTTGGAGATCATGCGCGAGTCGACCATCGGAGCCTTCGGAGCGATCATTGTCCTGTTCGTGGTGCTGCTCCAGGTCGGGGCCCTGAGCACGACGATCTCGGCGCATCGCGGCACGCTGTCGATTCTGGTCGCCGCGATGACCAGCAGGCTCGCGGCCACCCTGGCCTGTACCGGCGCCATCCCGCCGGCTCGGCCGGATGGCCTCGGTGCGCTGGTCGCGGGAACCGTGCGGACCCGGGACGCGGTGCTGTCCTTCCTGGCGGTCTGCGCCGTCGCGGCGCTGGCCGGACTGCTGGACTTCGACGGCGGCGACCCCGGCCGGGCACTGCGAGCGGTCCTCGCGGTCTGGGTCGGGACAGGCGTCTCGTTCCTGCTCCGGCGGTATCTGCTCACGCGCTTCGGCGGGATCACCGGAGACATCCTCGGCGGGCTTATCGAGATCACCGCGGCGGCGACCCTGCTCGCCATGGCCATGACGATCCCGACGCCCGTCCTGCACGCCCTCGGCCTGCACTGACAGCGCGGCGGACGCCGCCCGCTGGAGTCCGCCGGGCGGGCCCGCCGGGCAGGCCCGCCCGGCGGCTGGGCTACGTGGGCGAGGACCCGACGAACGGCGGCCGGACAACCGTCATGGGACTCGGACGGCCCCGGACGTCGACGTTCACCGTGTCGCCCGCCTGCACGGACCGGTCCAGCAGGGCGAGTCCGATCCCCTGGCGCAGCGTCGGAGAGAACGTGCCGCTGGTGACCTCACCGACCGTGGCACCAGCCGCGGAGGTCACGGTCATGTGCGGACGGGGAATCGCCCGGCCGGTGGACCGCAGCCCCCACAGCAGGCGGGAGGCGCCGGCGGACCGCTCCGCGAGCAGGGCGTCGCGTCCCCAGAAGCGATCCTTGTCCCAGCCAACGGCCCATCCGGAGCGGGCCTGGACCGGCGTGATCGACAAGGAGAGGTCCTGGCCATGCAGCGGATACCCCATCTCGGTCCGCAGCGTGTCGCGGGCGCCGAGGCCGACCGGCACGACGCCGAGCGGCTCACCTGCCGCGAACAGCGCATCCCATAGCGCAGGGGTGTCGTCCCAACGGGGCAACAACTCGTAGCCTCGCTCCCCGGTGTAGCCCGACCGGCACACGATCACCGGATGGCCCTTCCACTCCGCGTCGACGAAACTCATGTACGTCCCGCCGGTGGGCAGGCCGAGGGCGCCGAGCAGGTCGGCGCAGGCCGGTCCCTGGACCGCCACCACGCCGTACCCGGTGTGCAGGTCGGTGACGGACACGCCCGCCGGCGCCGCCGCGGCGAGGCGAGCGACGACCTGTGCGGTGTTCGCGGCGTTCGGGACGAGGAAGACCTCCTCGCCGGAGTACAGGTAGGCGATCAGATCGTCGACGACCCCGCCGGTCTCCTCGCAGCACAAGGTGTACTGCGCCTGGCCGGGGCCGATCCGGCGCAGGTCGTTGGTCAGGCAGGCGTTGACGAAGGCGGCGGCGCCGGGGCCGGCGATCCTGGCCTTGCCGAGATGGCTGACATCGAAGATCCCGACCGCGCCGCGGACCGCCTGGTGCTCGGCGAGCACCCCGCGGCCGGCGTACTCGATCGGCATCTCCCAGCCACCGAACCCGGCCATCTTCGCGCCCAGCTCGACGTGCCGGTCGTACAGCGGGGATCGACGCAGCTCTGGGGATCGACGCAGCTCTGCCATGGCCAGCAGCCTAGTATCAGGCCGGCACTGGCCGAAACGACCGCGGGCCTGGCCTCCGGCCACCCGCCGGTGGCGTCCGGATCACCGCCGGGAAGACGTCCCGTTCAATACGCTCACTGCATGACCACCATCGTGCCCAGTACCGCCGCTCTCGCCGATCTCGATGTGGACGCGGTGGTGATCGGCACCGCCACCGGCGACGAGGGGCTCCTCGTGACCGGGGGCGCGGCGGACCTGGACACCGCGCTCGGCGGCCGGCTGACGGAGGTGCTTGCCTCGCTGGGCGCGACCGGCAAGGCCGGCGAAACGGTCCGCTTCGCCACCCTCGGTGCCGTGCCCTGCACGACGGTCCTCGCGGTCGGGCTGGGCCCCCTCGCCACGTCCTCCACGCCGATGTCCTCCACGCCGATCGACACCGAGGCACTACGCCGGGCGTCCGGGGTCGCGGTGCGCTCCCTCGCCGGGACCGCGCGGGTGGCCGTCGCTCTGGCGGCCGTGCCGGGCGCGGTCACGCCGGAGTCGGTGCGGGCCGTGACCGAAGGCGCGTTGCTCGGCACCTACTCCTATGACGGGCTGCGCACCACGTCAGCGAACGGCCGCCCACGCCCCGTCGAGGAGCTGACGGTGCTCGTAGACGAGCAGAGCCTCCCGACGGCGGAAGAGGAACTGCGCCGGGCCGTCATCATCACGGATGCGGTCACCCTGGTCCGCGATCTGGTGAACACTCCGCCGAGCCATCTGTCCCCCGCCCTGCTCGCCGACATCGCCGTCGAGCGGGCCACCGCCGCCGGCGTGACAGTCGAGGTCCTCGACGAGGTGACGCTCGCCGAGGGCGGCTTCGGAGGCCTGCTCGGTGTCGGCCAGGGATCCGCGAATCCGCCGCGGCTGGTGCGGCTGGAATGGCGCGGCGGTGGATCCGAGCGGCCGGCGCTGGCGCTGGTCGGCAAGGGCATCACCTTCGATTCCGGGGGATTGTCCCTGAAACCGTCGACATCCATGGAATGGATGAAGACCGACATGGCGGGCGCGGCCGCGGTGCTCGGCACCGTCATCGCCGCGGCCCGGCTCAAGCTCCCGATCACTCTCACCGGCTGGATGCCCTGCGCGGAGAACATGCCCTCGGGCGACGCGATCCGTCCCTCCGACGTTCTCACCCTGCGCGGCGGCACCCGGGTGGAGGTGCTCAACACCGACGCCGAGGGCCGGCTGGTGCTCGCCGACGCCCTCGTCCGCGCCAACGAGGAGTCACCGGACCTGATCGTGGACGTGGCCACCCTGACCGGCGCACAGATTGTCGCCCTCGGCCACCGGACGAGCGGGCTGATGGGTCGTGCGGCCGCGGTGGACGCGGTCGCGGCGGCGGCCGCCGCCGCCGGCGAGAGCGTCTGGCCGATGCCCCTTCCGCCGGATCTGCGCAAGGGACTGGACTCAACAGTGGCCGACATCGCCAACGTGCCACCGGGAGGCAACCGGGATGGCGGCATGCTGGTCGCCGCGCACTTCCTCGCCTCGTTCGTCCCCGAGAAGGTGTCCTGGGCGCACATCGACATCGCCGGTCCCTCCTGGAACGGTGGAGAGCCCTACGGCCACACCCCCAAGGGGGGGACCGGCATGATCGTACGCACGCTTGTCCAGCTGGCGCAGGACCGCGCGGCGATGGTGGCCTTCCCCGGTTCGGCCACCGGTTCCCCGGCTGAGAGCTGACCTGCGGAGGAAGGTAGGTACACAACGGTTGCTGGCGCATCGCGCAATGCAGCACACTCACGCCCATCCGAGCGGCAGTGGACGCACGACGTGAAAGACTGGCATCCGGTCGCCGTGGCTAGGCGAGTCGTGGCTTGACGCTCCTGCTTCGGCGGCCGCACTCAGCGGCGGGAACGCCGTCGGGAGCGGCGGCCAACCGCGCCACCGGCTTCGCCGCTGAGCGTAGCGGGCACTACGAGTAATGCTCTCAGCACCACCAGCAAGACCTCAGGATTCAACGAGAAGGGACCCCTGGCGTGGCGAATTCAGCGGCCGGTCCCGTCGACCTGGTCATCCTCGGTGGCGGCAGCGGCGGATACGCCGCCGCGCTGCGCGCCGCGGAACTCGACCTGAGCGTCGTTCTGATCGAGAAGGACAAGCTCGGCGGCACCTGCCTGCACCGAGGTTGCATCCCGACCAAGGCGCTGCTGCATTCGGCGGAGATCGTTGACAACATCAACGAAAGCGAGGCCTTCGGGGTTCGCTCGACCCTCGACGGCATCGACATGGCCACGGTCAACTCCTACAAGGACTCGGTCGTCGCCGGGCTCTTCAAGGGGCTGACCGGCCTGATCAAGTCCCGGGGGATCGAGGTCGTCGAGGGATTCGGCCGGCTGGTCTCCCCGACCGCCGTGGCCGTCGGAGACCGGGTCATCGAGGGGCGGCACGTCCTGCTCGCGACCGGTTCGTACTCCAAGACCCTGCCCGGCCTGGACATCGACCACGACAAGGTCATCACCAGCGATGACGCCCTGACCCTCGACCGTGTGCCGGCCTCCGCGGTGGTACTGGGCGCCGGAGCCATCGGATGCGAGTTCGCCTCCGTCTGGCGGTCCTACGGGGCCGAGGTGACCATCGTCGAGGCGCTGCCGCACCTCGTCCCGCTCGAGGACGAGTCCAGCTCCAAGCTGCTGGAGCGCGCCTTCCGCAAGCGCGGCATCAAGCAGCATCTCGGCGCGCGGTTCGCCGGGGTGAAATCCACCGACCAAGGCGTGACGGTGTCCCTCGAGAACGGGACCACCATCGAGGCCGAACTGCTGCTCGTCGCAGTCGGTCGTGGACCGGTCTCGGAAGGTCTCGGCTACGAGGAGGTCGGCATCGCGACCGACCGCGGCTACGTGCTGGTCGACCGTCAGCTGCGCACGAACATTCCGACCGTGTCCGCGCTGGGCGACCTGCGGCCCGGGCTCCAGCTCGCCCACGTCGGCTTCGCCGAGGGCATCTTCGTCGCAGAGCAGCTCGCCGGGCTGGGCCCGGTGCCGGTCGACTACGACAACGTTCCGCGGGTCACCTACTCCCACCCGGAGGTGGCCTCGGTCGGCCTGACCGCCGCGGTCGCCAGGGAGCGGTACGGCGAGATCAAGACGGTCACCTACAACCTGGCGGGCAACGGCAAGTCCCAGATCCTCAGGACCTCCGGTGCGGTCACTCTGATCGCGGTCCCCGATGGTCCGGTGGTGGGCGTGCACATGGTCGGCGACCGGGTCGGCGAGCTCATCGCCGAGGCTCAGCTCATCACCAACTGGGAGGCGTTCCCCGCCGAGGTCGCCCAGCTCATCCACCCGCATCCCACGCTGTCCGAGGCTCTCGGCGAGGCGCATCTGGCGCTGGCCGGCAAGCCCCTTCACGTCCACGGTTAGCGGGCACCGCCCTGGATCGTGCCTGCCCGCGCCACCCCCGCGGCCCGATCCGCCCAGGATTCAGGCCACGCCAAGCATGAGCGCCTCCGGCCGGCCGCCCGCGCGGTGCAGATGCCGGACGCGACGAAGGAGTCGTTCCGCATGTCTGTATCTGTCAGAATGCCCCGGCTCGGGGAGAGTGTCTCCGAGGGAACCGTCACACGGTGGCTGAAGCAGGAGGGTGAACGCGTCGAGACCGACGAGCCACTGCTCGAGGTCAGCACCGACAAGGTCGACACCGAGATCCCCGCCCCCGCCTCCGGTGTCGTCAGCTCGATCAAGGTCGCCGAGGATGAGAC
>NZ_CDWWEW010000036.1:4831-22383 GCF_977966315.1 Frankia sp. CeRuru1 | reverse complement strand
CGGGGGTACTGGGCGGGCTGACCCGGGTGCGGGCGATCCAGCTGAACGACGCGCACATCTTCTGCGCTCCGGAGCAGGTCGCCGACGAGGCGCGCGCGGCGCTGGAGCTGATCCGCGAGGCCTACGGCGCGTTGGGTGTCAGCCCGGCCCGCTACCGGCTCTCCCTGCCG
Source organism: Frankia sp. CeRuru1 (assembly GCF_977966315.1). Lineage (NCBI taxonomy): Bacteria > Bacillati > Actinomycetota > Actinomycetes > Frankiales > Frankiaceae > Frankia > Frankia sp. CeRuru1. Next base: position 22,213 of record NZ_CDWWEW010000036.1, on the reverse strand, counting down.
GGGCCGGGCGGGAAGTACGTCGCCGACCCCGGCAGGTGGCGGCGGTCCGCCGCCCTGCTGACCGAGGTCCTCGACGCCGCGGGGGTGGCCTACGAGGCCGTGGAGGGGGAAGCGGCCTTCTACGGCCCGAAGATCGACGTGCAGATCGTCGACAGTGCCGGCCGTGAAGCCACCCTGTCCACCGTGCAGATCGACTTCCATCAGCCAGAACGGTTCGATCTGCACTACGCGGGCCCGGACGGCGCGATGCGCCGGCCGGTCATGGTCCACCGCAGCGTCATCGGCAGCGTGGAGCGGGCCGTGGCCCACCTCATCGAGTCGCACGGCGGTGCCTTTCCACCATGGCTTGCGCCCGTCCAGCTGGTGGTCCTTCCGATCTCCGACGCCGAGGTATCCCACGCCCTCGCGCTGGTCCGGCAGGCGGCCGACCGGGGACTGCGGGCCGAGGTCGCCGGTCCGGAGCGCGGCACCCTGGGCGCGCGGGTCCGGGCCGCTCGTCTGGTGCCCTACCAGGCGATCATCGGTGCCCGGGAGGCAGCCGATGAGCGGGTCTCCCTGCGGTTGCGGGACGGGCGCCGCCTGGAGGCCCGGCCCGCCGCGGAAGTCCTGGCCGGCATCGACCTCCTGGCAAGCGCGCACGGCACCGATCTATGGACCGATCCGCGGGAGGCCGGTGTCCGCCCGTAGCCGGCATCCGGTGGCCCGCCCGCTGCCCGCCGGTTGGCCTCGACGCGCGGGGGAGCGCCCGACCCGCGGGTGTTCTCAATAGACATGCGTCGACGTACCCAGGGCTGAAGCCGTCGAGGACCCGGCTGAGGTCGTGCAACACAACTACTGGCGCGATGCCGCCTGGCACCACGCTGTAAGACGGGACGATTTTGCCACCGAACAGCACCTCCGGCGCGTCTAACGTCCACGAGGCGCGTAACGCGCTCGGCAAGCGACTCCGCGAGCTTCGCACGTCAGCCGCCCTGAGCGGCCGGCAGCTCGCGGAGTCTTTGTCATGGCCGCCGTCGAAGGTGTCCAAGCTGGAGAACGGCCGGCAGACTCCCACAGACGACGACATCAGGGGCTGGACGGGAGCAACCGGCAGCCAGGCGGAAACCGAAGCCCTGCTCGCCACCCTGCACACCCTCGAAGTTCAACACGCTGAGTGGCAGCGCATCCTGCGGACTGGTCTGAAGCCGCGGCAACAAGAGCTGATCGAGTGGGACGAGCGGACCCGACTCTTCCGGGTGTTCGAGGCCACGGTGATCCCCGGTCTGCTCCAGACCGCCGAGTATGCGCGGGCACGGTTCGCCGAGGGTATCCGCCGGCTGAAGCTGCCGAACGACATCAACGAAGCCGTGGCCACCCGGGTCCGGCGACAAGAGATTTTGTATCGCCCCGATAAGCGGTTCCACTTCGTGCTGACCGAAGCCGCGCTCAGCTTTCGGCTGTGCCCCTCAGACGTCATGCTCGGGCAGCTTGACCGCTTGATCTCGTTCTCCCAACTACCCAACGTCCGGTTGGGGATCATCGGCTTTGAAACGCAGTACGACACGTCGCCATGGCATGGCTTCTGGATGTACGACACCGAACGGGTCCTGATCGAGACCTTCAGCGTGGCCCTCGATCTGCGGCAGCCGCAGGAGATCGAACTGTACGCGGGCGCCTTTGACGAGCTCGCTGCCGTCGCCAGCTACGGCCGCTCGGCGCGGGCGATCATCAACCAAGTCGTGGGCGATCTTGCGCCGGAAGCCCCTGAGGATGGCTCGTAGTTTCGCGGGCCAATCGAGGACCACACCAGTTCCAGAAATCTCAAGAAACTTTCTGATCAGAATCGTCCTGCTCCCCTTACGCTCTGACCCAGGCCAGTTACCGCCACACCCAACCGGCGACCGCGTCGTGACGGCCGAGTAACGCGGCCAGAGTGGAGACCTCGGCGTGCCATGCCTGGACCTGCGACTTGGTGGGGCCGATTTCGTACTGGTGGTAGTGGCAGGCGACGCAGAGGTGGGACCAGGTCCGGCGGGCCCGTCCGGCGGCGGCGGGGGTGCTGTAGTGGCGCAGGCAGTGGAGCTTGGCGGTCATGTTCGGGGTGGACAGGCCCGGCTCAGCGGCGGCGAGCGCCGCGTCGATGGCGATCTCCAGGGCGGTGCGTAGGACGAGCGCGGCGCCGCGGTGGCGGGCGGCGAGCGTCGCCTTGAGGCGGTCGGCGAGTAGCAGGTCGGCGGTCTGGAGCAGTTCGTTGATCGTGGCGCCGGTCGTGCCGGCAGGTGGCGTGCTCACTGGTTTCTCCCGGTCGGAGGCGAGACAGGGATCAGCTGTAACCGAGCGGATCAGGCGGTGACGAGGCTCGGCCCGCGGACCGTGCCGGCGATGCGCTCGACGAGGTCGACGAAGCGATGCGGGTCGTCAATCTGGGCGCCGTCGGGGTGGGCGCCCTTCTGGCACTTCTTGAGGATGTCGACCGCCCAGCGGCCGCACCGACGGTCGAGCTCGTCGTAGACGTCCTTGGACTTCTCGGCGTCTCCGAAGAAGGCGAGGGCGGCGACCTTCGTGAGCATCTCCGCGTCGGAGAGGGCGGCGTCGAAGACGGGTTCGGCCCCGCCGGCCTGGTGGTGGCGGATCCAGGCGGCCTCGGTGAAGGCGTTCTCCAGGGCGATCCGGCAGAGGCTGGGCAGGACGTGGGTCCGCGCCGCCGCCGGCAGCTTCTTGCTGGCCTGCGCGAAGCCGCGGGCCTCCTTGAGCGCCTGCCTGACCGGGTCGAGCGCGTTCTCGATCTCGATCTTCGATGCCTTCCCGCGCTCGACCCTGCGGATCGTGACGGGGAGGCCTTGGCTGCTGAACGCCCGCTGGAGGCGGGTGTCGTGGGTGAAGACGACGATCTGCCGCTGCCTGCTCAGCTCAGAGAGAACCTGGGCGAGTCCGTTGACTTTGGCGGGGTCCATGGACTGCACCGGGTCGTCGATAAGAAGGAAGCCGAACGGGCTGTCGGCGGTGCGGGCCCTCGGCAGGAACAATGCCAGCGCGAGCGAGTGCAGTTCGCCCTGGCTCATCACGGCGAGCGCCGAGGCGTCCGCGTCGTCGACGGAGACGTCGAGGATCAGCCGGCGCAGCGTCGAGGTCTCCTTGCCGTCCAGGTCGACCTTCTTGAGGCTGACGCTGCTCTCGTGCCGCAGCGCCTCCCAGATCTCCTGCGCCTGGGTCTCGAAGGTGGCCAGCCGTTCCCGGCGCAGGTCCTTGATGAGCGTGTCGAGCCACTGGCGGGCCTTCTTCAGGCCGCTCCTGCGTGCCTTGGCCGTGTCCACGGCGCGGGCCTGCTCGGTCCAGATCTGCAGGCTGGCGAAGAGGGGACGCCACCGATCGTCGCGCTCCGCTAGCAGGACCCTGGCTTGTGCGCGGGCATTGGCACACGCGTCGGCCAGCGTCTGTGCCTTGCCGAGGGCCTCGCCGGCCAGTGTGGCCAGGTCCGTGCGCGAGCGGCACGCCTCCCACGCCTGCCACACCGCGGCGAGCGCGGGCGGGACCGCGGGTGGCCAGACGATGAGCGCCTTCAGCCCGGTCTCGGCCAGCCGCAGCTGAGCGTTCGCGTCCGCGACCGCCCGGCCCTCGTCGCGCAGCGCGGTGACCTGCGCGGCCGCTCGCTCCGCCCAGGCGTCGTCGAGGACTTGCTCGGTGCCGCAGACCGGGCACGTCTCGATGCCGGAGTGCCGGTCGCGGTGCTGTAGTGCCCGGGCGAGCAGATCGGCGCGCAGCGAGGCGTCCTCGGCGTTCGTGCCTGTGATGGCCGTGGCGGCGGCGAGGGCGTCGCGCAGCCGCTTCACCGCCTTGTCGACCAGGTCGAGGTCGGGGCTTTGAAGGTCGGCGAGCTGGCGCAGCTCGGCGAGATCACTATCCTCGGCCGAGGGCAGGTTCGCCAACATCCGGTCGAGCGCCGCGAGATCGGGACCGGTCTTCTTCGTGCCCAAAGCGACCAGCGCGGCGCGGGCGCGGGCTTCCTCTGGCAGGTCGCGGAGCAGGTCATCGAGCGCGGCGGTGAGCGTGACCAGCCCGTTGTCGACGCCCTTGGCCGCTGTGTTGTGCTGGCTCTGCTCCTCCTTGAGCCGGCTGTCGACGGCGGTCAGGTAGCCGAGACCGAGGATCTTGTCGACGACGTCGTACTGCCGGACCGCCTTGTCGTCGATCAGTTGACCCAGATCGGCATAGGAGAGGAAGGGACGGTACTCGGCCGCGGCCCGCGCCCAGCCGGCCTGATCGGCGGGCACGGCCGGGTGGCCATGGCGCTGGAACACGCCCTCGGAGTTCGTGAAGTCGTCGCCCGGCCAGGTGCGGGTCAGTGTCGCCCGGCCGCCGCCGACCGCGAGCGCCATGTCGATCCGGGGCCGGCGGGTGAGGTCGTGCCGGTTGCGCCAGGCGCCACGACGGGAGTCGTCCTGCCGTTCCCAGCGGGTGTTCGTGCCGAGGAAGGCAGTCTCGGCGCCCTCGGCCAGGCTCGACTTCCCGGAACCGTTGCGCCCGACCACCAGCGTCACGCCCGGGTTAGCGGACAGCGACAGCCGGGCGGGAGCGCCGATGCCGCGGTAGCCGGTGACGGTGATCGATTCTAGGTAGATCCGACCCAGCGCGCTGGCTGCCGGTGTCTCCACCGCGCCAAACGCCTCCCGTAGCGCGGCCTTCGCCGACTCGGGCAGCGCCGCCGCGGCCAGCCGCGCCGCTGCCAGCTCGGCGATCGGCGTCGCCATGACTTCCTGCGTTGGCAGATCCGTCTCGGTCATCGTTCCCCCAAGATTCCCGGTGAGTGTTCGCGGTGTCAGGTCGTTCAGGTGCGGCAGGTGTGCGGTTCCATGGCTCTCCTGCCGGCGGTGGCCGGACAGCGTGCTGTGAACACGCGGCCGCGCCGGGCATGGCGAGGCCGCCTGAGAGATGGCAAGGGGCGCATCGGACACTGAAAGAAGAGGCGCCCCACGAGGAACGGCGGCGGCACCGCCGAAGGCGCAACCGGCCAAGGGCCGAGCGGCGCCGTCGCCCTCCGTGTCCGGAGGGCGACGGCGCCGGGACCTGGCCTGTGCGCATCGCGGCTGATCCGCGACAAGTCAGGAGCTTAGGGCCACGCCGGCTCGCTCGTCAAGCGTGAACAGTAATTTTGTGTACTCGAACTCAAGGCGTTTACAGTGCTTGCTTAGGGGGCGATCAAGCCTGTAGGGTCCGGCCTGTGGAGTTCGACGGGCAGGAAGAGCTGACGGCCGCCGCCATCGCGCGGCGGATCGGCGTCGGCCGCGCCGCCGTGTCGAACTGGCGCCGGCGCTACGACGACTTCCCCCGGCCCGTCGGAGGCAGCGACACCAACCCGACGTTTCTCTGGGCCGCTGTCGCGGACTGGCTAGAACGGTCCGGCCGCGCGGAGCAGCTCGCGAAGGCCGGTCGAACGGAGACCGGAACGCAGGCTCTCGACGGCCCGACCGGTGGCTGGACGACCCGTGACGAGTCCGTCGAGCAGGCTAAGCGGAACGTCGAGGCCGAGCAGCGGCTGGCCCGAGTCCTCGTCTCGCTACTGCCACCGACGACCGCCGCCAGCGCGGGTGGCGACGATCTCTTCGCCACCGCCGACGATCTGCCGGTCGTCTTCGACCCGGCCTGCGGCGACGGCGCCCTTCTGCTGGCGGCCGCGGACCGGTTCGAGAACCAGGTTCGCCTGTTCGGCCAGGACATCGACGAGCGGCTGACGCAGACCGCCACGCTCGGTCTGCGTGGCCATCCGCTCGCCGGCCCGTACGACGTCCGCCTCGGCGACTCGCTGCGCGGCAACCGGTTCACCGAGCTGCTCGGCAAGGCGGTGGCGGTGGTGTGCGAGCCGCCGTTCGACCGGCCGGGCTGGCCCGCGGACGAGCTGGCGACCGATCGCCGCTGGGAGTTCGGCCGTCCGGAGCCCCGCGACGGCGAGCTGGCCTGGGTGCAGCACTGCTACGCCCACCTGCGCCCGCATGGCACTGCCGTCGTCGCCGTCTCGCCGCGTGCCTGTGTCTCGCCGTCCGGGCAGGCGATCCGGAAGCTGATGATCGGCCAGGGCGCGCTGCGCGCGGTGATCGCGCTACCGGCCGAGATGAGCACCGTGGCCGGCGAGGCCTGTCTCTGGGTGCTGCGCCGCCCGCGCGGCGAGGAAGACGATGAGCCGGTCGTCCTGGTCGACTTCTCCTCCGCCGACATGGCGGCGGTACCGCAACAGTTCGGTGAGTGGCGGCAGCTGTTCGACCTGGCCGCGGCGGCGCCGGGCGGCGCGGGGCGGCGGCGGCCCGGCCCGGTACCGGCTCGCGCGGTGACCCGGGCGCGGCTGCTCCAGGACGGCGAGGCCAATGTCCTGCCCTCCCGGTACGTGACCACCGAGGCGGAGGCCAGCGCCGACGACATCGCGCGGCTCATCGGACAGCTTGAAGCGATCTACGCTCGGCTCGGCGCCGGGCTGCCGCGGTACGCGGCGGCCCGCGCACGGGACGACTTTGCCTACGTGACGCTCGCGGAGCTCGAACGCGTGGGCGCCCTGAAGATCAGGCCGCGGGGCACGACGCCGCGCACCGGCGACGTCCTCGTCTGGCCGCGGGCTCCGGGCGTCATCGCGGCGACCGGCGAGGAACGGACCGGTTCGATGACGACCCACGTCATCGAACTGGACCTGGCCCGGCTCGACCCCGACTTCGTGGCGACGTTCCTGCGGCCCGAGGCCGAGGCCGTGCCGATCCCCAGGACGATCGGCGTGCTCGGCCGCGAGGACCTGCGGCGCTGCCGGATCCCACGGCTCTCGATCGCCGAGCAGCGCCCTTACGGCGCCGAATTCCGGCGACTATCCGAACTGCGCGAGGCGCTGACGACGCTCGCCAGGCTTAGTACCACCGTGATCGACCAGACCCTGCACGGGCTGACGGCCGGGACTCTGACCCCCGACCGGCTTCCCCCGACGACGCCGACGCACGAGGAGAACCTGTGACTTCCCCGGGGCCCAGCCACTCGAAAATGGCCGCCGACATCTGGGCGGTGGCCGACCTGCTGCGTGGCGACTACCGGCGCCACGAGTACGGCGGCGTGATCCTCCCGTTCACGCTGATGCGGCGCCTCGACGCGGTCATGGCCGACACCCGGCAGGCGGTGCGTGACAGGGACGCATCGCTGACCATCACGAACAAGCAGCGGCTGCTGGAGATCGCGGCCGGCCGGCCGTTCTACAACGTCTCCCAGCAGAACTTCGCCACGATCGCCTCCGACGCGACGAACCAGTCGGTGGTCGCGAAGAACCTGCGAGACTACGTCAACGGCTTCTCGCCGAACGTCCGCGAGGTGCTGGAACGCTTCCGGTTCGACGAGACGATCGGCCGGCTGGCCAGCGCGAAGCTGCTCTACCTCGTGGTCGGGAAGTTCGCGACGATGCACGATCTCGACCAGCTCGAGCCCCACGACATGGGCTACGTGTTCGAGCATCTGATCCGCAAGTTCGCGGAGGACTCGAACGAGACCGCCGGTGAGCACTTCACACCTCGTGAAGTCATCAAGCTCATGGTCAACCTGCTGGTTGCTCCGGACGCCGACACGGTCCAGGGGCCAGGCCAGGTGATCAACGTCTACGACCCGGCCTGCGGGACCGGCGGCATGCTGACCATGGCCGAGGACCACCTGAAGTCCCTCAACCCCGGCGCGCAGGTCTTCCTCTACGGCCAGGAGCTCAACCCCGAGTCGTGGGCGATCTGTCAGTCGGAGATGCTGCTGCGCGACCAGCAGGGCGACGTCAAGCTCGGCAACTCGTTCAGCCAGGACCAGTTCGCCGGGCGCCGGTTCGACTACATGCTCGCCAACCCGCCGTTCGGGGTGGAGTGGAAGAAGGTCAAGGACGACGTCGACCAGGAGGCCAAGCTCGGCTATGCGGGCCGCTTCGGCGCCGGCCTGCCGAGGATCAACGACGGGTCGTTCCTCTTCCTGCAGCACATGATCTCGAAGATGGAGCGGGTCGAGGGCAAGGGGGCCCGGCTCGCGATCGTCTTCAACGGCTCGCCGCTGTTCACCGGCGCCGCGGAGTCCGGCGAGTCGAACATCCGGCGCTGGATCCTGGAAAACGACTGGCTCGAAGGCATCGTCGCCCTGCCCGACCAGCTCTTCTACAACACCGGGATCTCCACCTACTTCTGGATCCTCTCGAACCGCAAGCCGGCGAAGCTCGCCGGGAAGGTCATCCTGCTCGACGCCCGCGACCGGTGGGAGAAGATGCGCAAGTCTCTCGGCGACAAGCGCAAGCTCATCAGCGACGAGCAGATCAAGCACATCACGAAGCTCTACGCCCAGGCACTGGACGTCGCGGGCAACGCCGAGCACGCGGAGCACGGCAAGGTGAAGATCTTCTCGACGAGGGACTTCGGCTACCGCCGGATCACGGTCGAACGGCCGCTCAAGCAGCGCTTCGAGGTCACCGAAGACACTCTGCTTGCCCTGACCGAAGCGAAGGCGCTCGCCAAGTGGGACGGCCGGGAGAAGCTGGTCGAGGCTCTGCGCGGCGCGATCGGCTCGGTCTGGTGGACCAAGGACGAGGCCACGGCCGGGCTGCTGGGCGCCGCGATGGCCGGGGGCGCGAGCCTGCCCGGCACCGCTGCGCACCTGAAGGCCTTCTGGAACGCCGTCGCCGTCTCCGACCCGGCGGGCGAGGTCCAGCTCTCCAAGGGCAAGCCGATCCCGGACCCGGACCTGCGCGACTTCGAGAACGTCCCGCTCGACGAGGACATCCACACCTACTTCGCCCGCGAGGTCACCCCGCACGTTCCCGACGCCTGGATCGACGAGGACAAGACCAAGACCGGCTACGAGATCCCCTTCACCCGCCACTTCTACGTCTACACACCCCCAAGGCCCCTCGCGGAGATTGACGCCGAACTCAAGGACCTGGAGGCGCAGATTCAGAAGCTCCTCGGCGAGGTGACGGCGTGATGGCAATTTTCCGGCCAACGGTGCGAGGGGTCAAGAAGTGACAAATTTTCCTGTTCCGCCGATGGAGCAGATTCCTAGGAATTGGGTCCGGACGCGCCTCGGTCACGACGTCGTGATTAGTGGTGGGCAGGTTGATCCGACCGACGACCCTTGGTCTTCCGCGGTACTTATCGCACCCAACCACATTGAAAGTGGCACCGGCAAGATACTCGGTCTTGAAACAGCGCGAGAGCAAGGTGCGGACAGCGGTAAATATGTCGCACGGGCCGGTCAGGTGCTCTACTCCAAGATTCGACCCGCGCTTAACAAGGTCACCGTCGCACCGATGGAATGTCTTTGCAGCGCAGACATGTATGCAATCTCTGGACGTCGCGGTGTCGTAGACACCCGCTTCCTTATGTACTGGATGCTTGCTCGCCCGTTTCTCGCATACACAACCTTGATGTCTGATCGCGTGAAGATGCCAAAGGTCAACCGCGAAGAACTTGCAGCCGCCCCTTGGGTGCGCCCCCCTATCGATGAGCAGCGCCGCATCGCCGACTTCCTCGACGCCGAGACCGCCCGCATCGATCGGCTCGTCTCACAGCGGCTTCGACAGCGGGAACTGCTTGACGAATTGACTCTGAGTTTGATCGACGATTCTATCGATCGTCTAGGCTGCATCCCGACTGTCCGCCTTGGGTACCTGGCCTTCATCCAGACCGGCGTGACAGTCGACAGCGGACGCCAGAACGACGGCGACGCCGTCACGCTGCCTTACTTGCGGGTCGCCAATGTCCAGGTTAGCCATGTCGATCTTAATGAGGTTGCCGAGATCACAGTATCGCGCAGGACCGCGGCCACCTCGTGCCTGCGGATCGGGGATGTTCTGATGACGGAGGGTGGCGACCTCGACAAACTCGGTCGCGGAACCGTCTGGCACGGAGAGATTCCAGAGTGCCTACATCAGAATCACGTCTTCGCCGTGCGGCCGGACCTTCGTGCAATAGATCCCGAGTATCTGGCGTTACTCACCCGGACATCACGAGCGCGACGATATTTCGAAAGCACTGGCAACAAAACAACGAACCTCGCATCAACTAGCAGCAGCAAGATCCGCGACTTCCGTGTGCCGCTGTCGGACCTGTCGACGCAACGTGAGCTTGTCAAGAAGATTGACAGTCGGCTCAAGGCGGTGGTCGAGTTGGACGTGCGGCTCTCCAACCAAATAGCCGCTCTTGCCGAACGGCGCCAGGCACTGATCACGGCCGCCGTGACCGGGCAGATCGATGTCACGACCGCGCGTGGGCTGGGGGGAGCCGCATGATGCCGGGGGTGCACACGGAGCACGCCTTTGAGGATCGGGTCGAGCAGGAACTGCGTGGCCATGGCTGGGAGGCGGGGCAGCCTACGCTCGGGTTCGATGCCGAATTGGGGCTGGACACTGCTGAGCTGGTTCGGTTCATCGGGGCGACGCAGCAGAAGAGCTGGGATCGGCTCGTCGAGCTTTACGGTGGCAAGGAGCTTGCGTATCGGCAGTTCTGCCAGCGGGTGGCGGCGCAGATCGACGAGCGTGGGGTGCTGGACGTCCTGCGGCAGGGGGTGCGGGACCGTGGTGTGCAGATCGAGTTGGCGTACTTCCGGCCCGGGCACACGCTGGCTGCCGACGCGCTCAAGGAGTACGACGCCAACGTTCTGACCGTCGCCCGGCAGCTTCGTTTCAGCGCGAGGAAGCCGAAGGAGTCCGTCGACCTGGCGTTGTTCGTGAACGGGCTGCCGGTGGCGTCTGTCGAGCTGAAGAACGGGATGACCGGGCAGTCGGCCGAGGACGCGGTCGCGCAGTACCGGGAGCGGGACCCGAAGGAGCTGTTCTTCGCGAAGCGCGCCCTGGTGCACTTCGCCGTCGACCCGGACAAGGCGTTCGTCGCAACCCGACTGACGGGCCCCGACGCCCGGTTCCTGCCGTTCAACCTGGGCACGAACGGGCCGGGCGAGTCGGGGGCCGCCGGCAACCCGGAGGCCAAGGAGAGCTCCTATCGGGTCGCCTACCTGTGGGAGGAGATCTGGAGCCGGCACAACTGGCTGGAGATGCTGCAGCGGTTCGTGCACGTCGACGCGAAGGACCAGAAGAAGGGCTCGAAGCAGAGCGTTCACGAGCTGGGCCGGATCTTCCCGCGCTACCACCAGTGGCACGCCGTCCAGAAGATGGTCCGCCACGCCCGGGAGCACGGCGCCGGCCAGAACTACCTGGTGCAGCACTCGGCCGGCTCGGGCAAGTCGAACACGATCGCCTGGCTGGCGCACCGCCTGTCGACCCTGTTCGACGCGAACAACCGGAAGGTGTTCGACAAGGTCGTCGTCATCACCGACCGGGTCGTGCTCGACCGGCAGCTCCAGGACACGATCTACCAGTTCGACCACACCCCAGGGGTCGTCAAGAAGGTCGACGAGGACTCTGGCCAGCTCGCGGTCGCGTTGACGGACTCGACGTCGCAGATCATCATCTCGACGTTGGAAAAATACCCGTTCATCCTCGACAAGGTCGCGGGCAAGGGCCTGGGCTCGAAGCGCTATGCGGTGATCATTGACGAGGCGCACACGTCGCAGACCGGTGAGCAGGCCACGAAGCTCAAACAGGCGATCGGCTCGAAGTCGGAACGGGAGCCCGACGAGGACGATGCGACCTACCTGACCCGGGTCCGCGGCAAGCAGCCGAACCTGTCGTACTTCGCCTTCACCGCCACCCCGACGTCGGCGACGCTGAAGCTCTTCGGCAACCCCGACCCGGACCGCCTGGGCAAGGACGGCGAGCCGCTGCTCGCACCGTTCCACGTGTACTCGATGCAGCAGGCGATCGAGGAGGGCTACATCCTTGACGTCCTGGCGAACTACCTGACCTACGACGCGATGTGGCGCCTGTCCAGCGCCGCCGTCGAGCAGCAGGACTCGGAGATCTCCAACCCTGAGGTCGAGAAGAAGAAGGCGCGGCGCAAGCTCGTCCAGCTCGTCGAGGCGCATCCGGAATCGGCGGCGCAGAAGGCGAAGCTGATCGTCGAGGACTTCCAGACGAACATCGCCGGCCGGCTTGGCGGTCGGGCGAAGGCGATGGTCGTCACCGACAGCCGGCAGCAGGCGCTCAACCTGTACCAGGCGATCCGCCGGTACGTCGACGACAAGGGCCTCGCGAACTGCCGCCCGCTGGTGGCGTTCTCCGGTTCGCTGACCGATGAGGAGAGCGGCCACGATTTCACCGAGTCGAAGATCAACGGCTTCCCGGAGAGTCAGCTCCCGGACCGGTTCGCCTACACAAAGGCCGACGACAAGGACGCGGCGGCGCGCAACCAGGAGGAGTACCGGGTCCTCGTTGTCGCGGACAAGTACCAGACCGGCTTCGACCAGCCGCTGCTGTGCGCGATGTACGTCGACAAGCCTCTGACCGGCGTCGCCGCGGTCCAGGCCCTCTCCCGGCTGAATCGGACCCACCCGTTGAAGTCCCAGGACGACGTCCGGATCGTCGACTTCGTGAACGCGGCAGAGGACATCCAGGCGTCGTTCAAGCCGTGGTATGAGATCACGCTCACCGAGCAGCCCGACGCGAACCTGCTCTACAGGAAGCAGCAGGAGGTGATGGGCTTCCAGGTTCTGGACGTCTCCGAGATGGAGGCGTTCATGCGGGTGCTCGGGTCGGCCGGCCCGGACCGGATGCCCAATGCCGCTGAGAAGAAGCTGCACGCCGAGCTGCACCGCCTGCTCGATCCCGCGACCGACCGGTTCAAGGCGCTGCCGACCGTGGCGGAGCGGGAGGAGTTCCGCGACGCGCTGCAGAAGTACTGCCGGGCCTACAGCCTGCTCGCGCAGGTCATCGACTGGGGCGATCCGACGCTCGAACGGCTCTACCAGTACGGCCGGATCCTGCTGCGCCGCCTGCCCGGCCGGGAGGCCGTCGCCGTTGACATCGGCGACGCGGACCTGTCCCACTACCGGCTCGAGTTCACCGGTCACCACGACGTGTCGCTCTCGCCGGCCGGCGAGCAGGTCGTCCGCGGCCACGCGGCCGACGGCGGCGGCTACGCCGAACCGGAGCTGGTCCGGCTCGCCGACGTCATCAACGCTCTCAACGAGCGGTTCGGCCTGAACCTGGGGACCTCCGACCAGATCCTGCTCTACCAGCAGGTCGCAAGCCTGGTCGAGGACACCCGGATGCAGCAGGTCGCGCTGATGAACGACGAGGCGCGCTTCGGCCAGGTCGCCGACGGCCGGCTCGACGGCATCGTCGCGGAGAACGCCGCGAAGAACGAGGACTTCATGAAGCTCTACTTCGACAACCAGGACTTCCAGCAGGCCGTCAAGGAGGCCACCCGCAAGCGCGCCTATCGGATCATCACCGACCCGGCCCGCGACGAGGCCCTGGCCCGCCTCCGCGCCGAAATGCTCCGCGAGACCACCTGAAGCACTCGGACCACGAACCGCACCGGGAGAAAACAGCACGGGGGAATGCGTGACTGACCCGTACACGACTACCACCAGCGACCCGTTGGACGACCGGATCCGGCTCGCCGGCCGGTATCGGATCGACGGGCTGCTCGGCAGCGGCGGCATGTCCGAGGTGTCCTACGGCTACGACGAGCGCCTCGACCGCCCGGTCGCCATCAAGCTGCTCCGGCCGCCAGGCAACGCGCCCGGCCAGCCGGGCAGCCTGGAGCGGATCGCGTTCGAGGAACAGCAGGCGATCAACGAGAAGCGGTTCCTCCGGGAGATCCGCACCACCGCCAGCCTGGAGCATCCGGGCATCCCCGCGGTCTTCGACACGGGCGTCCACACCTTCCCCGACGGCAGCCGCCGGGTGTGGCTCGTCATGCAGCTGCTGCGCGGATCGACCGGGCAGCAGCTCATCGATGACACCGACTACGACAACGCGCCGCTGGGCATCGCCCGCGTGGCAGGTATCGGCGCCCAGGTTGCCGCCGTCCTGGCCAGCGTCCACGCAGTCGACGTCGTCCACCGCGACATCAAGCCAGACAACCTCATCCTCGTGCCCGGTGGGTTCGTGAAGGTCCTCGACTTCGGCATCGCGATCCTGCGCGGCGCCGACGCCCCGCCCCGGCTCACCCAGGTCGACCACACCATCGGCACCCCGGACTACATGTCGCCCGAGCAGCACCTCGGCAGCGTGATCACGGCCGCGTCCGACATCTACTCCCTCGGCTGCTTGCTCTTCGGTCTCCTCACCGGCGACCGGGTCTTCTACGTGACCGGCAGCGGTGTGTCGCTGCGCGAGTTGCACGTCAAAGCCAACCCGCCGCTGGTCACCTCGCTACGGCCGGACGTGCCCACCGAGCTGGCCGAGCTCGTTAACGCGATGCTCGCCAAGGACATCCGGACCCGTCCCACGGCAGTGGATGCCTACCACGCCCTCGCCCCGTGGGCCGCGGCCCCGCCCGCGACGCCTTCCGCCGACGGGCTCGATCCGACGCGGCCGTTCCGGAACCCGCTGCTCGTCGTGCCGCGCCAGACCGTCGCGGCGGCCGGTGGCGTCCCCGCACCACGCCCCGGCATAGCCGTCATAGGCAAACCTGTGGCCAGTACTCCGCCTGGGGCAGGACCGCTGGCTATCCAGCTGGACCGCCCGGGACTGGCCGCCGCCGCGCAGCTGTCCGACGCGGCGGTCGACGAGCTGCTGGCCAAGGTCGCGACACTCGTCGACGCAGACAGGCCGGCGGAGGCCATCGACCTGCTCGAGGCAGCCGTCGCGGCCGGCGCGCAGGATCCCGCCCGCGGTCTCGAACTGCGCCGCTTCTTGGCCGAGACGCTCTACCTGGCCGACAGGTTCACCCGGGCGGCCGCCCTCAACGACGCCGTCCGCGCCGACTACCTGCGCTACCGCTTCGAACCCAGCGACCCGTGGGTGCTCGGCTGCGCCTACTACGCCGGCCTCGCCTACGCCCGCGTCGGCGACCCCGAGAAGGCCCTCGACCGCCTCCGCGCCTACCTCGACAACGCCGACGCCGCGAAGGAAGAACACCTTCGCCTCCTGGAAGCGCGCCGCACTGCCGCCTTCATGCTCGCCGCCACCGGCCAGACCGCAGCCGCTTTGGCCGCCTTCAAAGCCCTCCGCCATGCGTTGGCGGCGACCCACGGCTCCGGCGCTTCAGGCGAACTCCAGAACCTGAACAAGATCATCGATAAGCTCGGGCGTGGCCTGTACTAGGCAGGTGAACAGGACCGGGCTGACGGTGCGCTCAATCGCGGCTTTCGCCCGGCTTGACCAGGTCGAGGCCGGCGAAGAGTCGAACTCGGGCCGATTCGAGCCGTCAGCAACAACATGTACCGGCCGCGCCCGGATGAAGTCCTGGCGGGCGGCCGACGGTCCGTCGCGCCGATGATGGGTATGGCTGGGAGCGACCGAAGGGGCCGGGCCGAAGGGCCGGTCGGTGCCCATCCTGGACCCTGGAGGATCGGCTCGCCGACCGGCGGGAGCGGAGAACAGGAGGCCGCGGTGCCGTGATCCCAGATGCGGAGATCAACGAGTTGTTCGCCGTCCCGAGCCCGTGCGCGACGCTGTACCTGGGCCTGTCCGATCAGATGGACGGGATTGCGGCGGATCGGGCGGTCCGGTGGCGGCGCCTGCGCGACAGCCTGGCCGCCGACGGGGCGGATGGCGCGACGCTGGGCGCGTTGGACGAGGTCGTGGCGTCCCTCGGCCCGCAGAACGCCGCTCTCGCGGTGTGCGCCGCGAATGGCAGGGTCGTCTGGTGTCATCGGCTGCGACGGCAGGTGGCGGACCGGGCCGTCTGGGGCTCGCTGCCCTGTACGTTGCCGATGCTCGCCTACCGGCAGAGCAGCGTGCCCTGCGTGGTTGTGCTCACCGACCGGACGGGCGCCGACCTGCGGGTGGCCGGGGACGGACTGCGGTTCGCCGGTGAGGTCGTCGGCTCCGACGACGAGATCGAGCGCAATGCCCCCGGCGGCTGGTCGCAGCGCCGCTACCAGGATCGTGCCGAGGACTCGTGGGATCACAACGCCGCGCAGGTCGCCGAGGCGGTGACCGAGCTGACCGAGCGGGTGGACGCCGCGCTGGTGGTTCTCGCGGGAGACGTCCGGGCCGTGCAGCTGCTGCGCAAGCATCTGCCGCCCCGGGTGACCCCGCTGGTCCACCAGCTCGAACACGGGGGGCGCCACCCCGGGCGGAGCGACCGGTTCCATTCCCGGGAGGTGCGGGAGCTGGTCGAGGCCGAGGTTCGCGACCGGACCCGCGCCGTGCTCGACCGCTTCGCCGAGGACCGCGCACACGGCCGGGCGGTCGACGGGGTGCCCGCGACGCTCGACGCGCTCGTCCGCGCTCAGGTGGGCACGCTGCTCGTCGTCGACGATCCCGGCGACGACCGGGCCGCCTGGTACGGGCCGGAGCCCGCGGACGTCGCCACCGAGCCGGGCGCGCTGGCCCGGCGGGCCCGCCGGGCCGGGCGGGCCGGGTCACCACCGGCCGCCGGCCGATTGGCGGATCTGGCCGTGCGGGCCGCCTGGGGCACCGGCGCGGCCGTGCGGGTCCTGCCCGCCGATCTGCCCGGCGCACCGGCCGACGGTCTCGGTGCCCTGCTGCGCTACCCGTCCCCGTGACTTGCGTCGAGCGCGTCGATGATCTGCTGCCAGGGGAACAGTGCCTTCCACTCCTCGATGCCGTCGATGTCCGCCAGCGAGACTCCCTCCGGATTGTAGATCACCTGGACCCCCCACGACCGCAGGGACGAGATGTTCGCGGCAAACGCCGGGTGCTTGGCGTGCGTAGGATTCGGTGCCACGGCGATGATGACGGGGATGCCCGAGCCGATCGTCTCGTTGAGAAGGCTCAGGGCAAGGGTGTCGGCGATTCCCGCCGCGAACTTGTTGACGGTGTTGAAGGTGGCGGGTGCGACGACGACGGCGTCGGGTGCCGGCCGCTCCTCGTTGTCGTCCTCCACCAGCACGTACTCGGACCGCACCCGGTGACCGGTGAGGTCGGTGAGAAGGTCGGCGTCGATGAACTGCAAAGACGACGGGGTGGCGACCACCCGCACGTCCCAGCCGGCGGACTGCACCTGCTTGACGAAGGCGGGAAGGTCCCCGGCGGGGTACCCGCCACCGCAGGCGACTACGTAGAGATTGCGATTCCCGTCGGTCATGGCGAAACCTCATTGTGATCGTTTTGGAAGATCGCTGCGGTTTTCGTCTCGTCGAGCACTCTCTCGTGCCGCGTCTCGTCCTCGGGTCAGGAAATGCTTTTCTATACCGAAAAATCAAAGTTATCAACACCGGATCCGGATCCGGATCCGGTGCAGGTCGTCCCTGCCGGGGCGGGGCAGGTCAGATCCGGGTGAAGGCCTCCGCGTCACGACGGAAGCGGTCCAGCTCGGTAAGACTGATCGTCGGCCGGGCCAGCCGGGCGGCATCCAGCAGGTCCTGCGTGCTCAACGGGGTTACCAC
>NZ_CDWWEW010000036.1:0-4676 GCF_977966315.1 Frankia sp. CeRuru1 | reverse complement strand
GCCGCTCTCCGCTCCCGCCCCGGCGCCGACCTTCGCCCCGTCGGCGGCCCGGTGGAAGGCGGCGGCGGCGGAGCGCTGCACGACCGCCGAGAGATCGGCCGGCGTGAACAGATCGGTGGCCGCGACGACGGCGTCCAGATCGATGTCCCCCTT
Source organism: Frankia sp. CeRuru1 (assembly GCF_977966315.1). Classification (NCBI taxonomy): domain Bacteria; kingdom Bacillati; phylum Actinomycetota; class Actinomycetes; order Frankiales; family Frankiaceae; genus Frankia; species Frankia sp. CeRuru1. The sequence goes on along the minus strand of NZ_CDWWEW010000036.1, from coordinate 4,523 downwards.
GTTCGCGACCCGGTCCAGCAGCCCTTCGAGCAGCACCCGGCGCCCCTTGGCGTCCGGCGGCCCGACAGGGAGGACGAGATCGAACCGGCCGGGCCGGATGAACGCGGGATCCAGCGCCGAGACCGCGTTGGTCGCGCAGATCAGCAGCCGGCCCTGCACCCCGCGGAACTGCGGGATTGCCTTGAGCAGCTCGTTGACGACGGACTGGTTCTCCGGCCGGGTCTCGCGTGACTGGGCGATCTCGTCGACCTCGTCAATGAACACGACGACCCGCTCGACCCCCATGAGGTCGTTGATCGCTGACCGCAGCTCGGCGGCGAGCCCACTGCCGCCGGAGGCCAGCCGTGAGGGCAGGAGCTCGACGAACGGCCATTCCAGCCGGGCGGCGACCGCCCGGGCGAAGGACGTCTTGCCGGTGCCGGGCGGCCCGAACAGCAGCATCGCCGTCGGGATGACGACTCCGTATGCCTCGGCGAGCTCCCGTTCCCGGACCGGCAGCAGCAGCCGCTTCTCGATGAGCGCGCGCTCCTCCTCCATCCCGGCGAGGTTGGACCACTCGGAGGTGCTCAGCAGCGCGCCGCCCCACCGCTCGACGGTGGAGACGTCCGCCGGGCGCAGGGGAACCTGCTTGTCGTAGAGTACCTGCCCGGTAGCGGTGAAGCCGCGGTTGAGGAACGCCTCCTCACCCGGCTGCCCGGGGGTGATCAGCGTGGTGATCCGCCGGCAGCCGGCGTGCAGGAGCAGGTTCTCCACGCTCTGCAACAGGCTGGAGCCAATGCCGTGGTGACGCCAGGCGGGCGCGATGGCGACCGTGAGCACCCGGCCCTGGCCGCCCTCCTTGCGCCCGACCGCGGCACCGACGAGATGCTCGCCCGCGACGGCGACCACCGCGGGGGACTCGGTGTCCGGGAGTTCGTGCCGCAGCGCCAGCACGGTGTCGGTGAGGTTGATGGGCGGGCCGCCCGGGGTGCTCCGCACTTCCTCCAGCAGGCGTACTGTCGCCGCGTAGTCGACGGTCTCGTAGGGACGGATGTGCCAGATGGGCACGCTGGCTCCTTCAAGTCGGTCACCGACGGATCGTCGACTCGACAATGCCCTTCTGTTCCGCCCCGATCAGCAGGGACTGACGAAGCTTTCTGGCGGGACCTTGGGACCGCCGCCCCCGGCCGAAGGCAATCTTCGTGCCTGTAGGTGCTCCCTTGGGCGGGGCGGCCCCTACTCCTGCGCGTTCCGGTGGTGATGATCAGGACGGACGATCTCAGCCGAGTGTTCTGGCCGCTCGGCGCGGCGCCAGGCGGCGTCGGTGAGTAGACGCAGTCCGTTGAGGCCGACGATGACGGTGGAGCCCTCGTGGCCGGCGACTCCCAGCGGCAGCGGCAGGGTGCCGATCAGGTCCCAGATCACCAGGCCAGTGATGAACAACGCGGCGATGACGAGGTTCTGCACTACCAGGCGGCGGGCCCGCCGCGCGAGGGCGACGACAGCGGGGATGGTGGCCAGTTCGTCGCGGACCACCACGGCGTCGGCGGTGTCGAGGGCGAGGTCGGAGCCGGCGCGGCCCATGGCGATGCTGGCGTAGGCGGCGGCGAGTGCGGGGGCGTCGTTGACGCCGTCGCCGACCATCAGCACCTTCCGGCCGGCCTGCTGGAGGTTTTGGACAGCGGTGACTTTGTCCTGGGGTAGTAGACCGGCGCGGACGTCGGCGATGCCGACCTCGGCGGCGAGGTGGGCGGCGGCGCGCGGGTTGTCGCCGGTGACCAGGACAGGCGCGGTGCCGGTCGCCGTGGCCAGGGCGGTGACGGTGGCGGCGGCCTTGTCGCGCAGCCGGTCGGCGATGCCCAGCACACCCACCGGGGTATCGTCCAGGATGACCAGGACCGCGGTACGGCCCTTTTCTTCCAGGCGGGCGGCCACCGCGGCGGCCGGGTGCTGGGAGCGGTTGCCCAGCAGCCGTACGGGGCTGCCGACCGCGACCGGCTGGCCGTTGACGGTGGCGGTCACGCCGGTGCCGGCGGTGGAGGTGAAGGTCTCCACCGGCGGGATGTCCAGTTCGCGGGTGCGGGCGGCTTCCACGATGGAGCGGGCCAGCGGGTGCTCGCTGGGGTGCTCGGCCGCCGCCGCCAGCGCCAGCAGGCCGTCCTGGGTAAGGCCGGAGGCGGCCAGCGGCTGGATGTCCGTCACCCGAGGGGTGCCTTCGGTGAGGGTGCCGGTCTTGTCCAGCGCGACGGCGTCGACCTGGCCGAGGCGTTCCATGACCAGCACGGACTTGATCAGGACGCCGTGGCGGCCGGCGGTGGCGACCGCGGACAGCAGCGGGGGCATGGTGGCCAGCACGACCGCGCACGGCGATGCGACGATCATGAAGGTCATGGCGCGCAGCAGCGTCGGTTGCAAGGCCGCGCCGACCAGCAGCGGTAGCGTGAACAGCGCCACCGTGACCGCGACCATGCCGAGGCTGTACCGCTGCTCGACCTTCTCGATGAACAGCTGGGTCGAGGCCTTGGTCTTCGAGGCTTCCTCGACTATGGCCACGATCCGGGCGATCACCGAATCCGCCGGGTCGCGCTCGACCTTCACCCGCAATGCGCCGGTGCCGTTCAGGGTGCCGGCGAACACCTCGTCCCCGGTCTCCTTCACCACCGGCAGCGGCTCGCCGGTGATGGTGGCCTGGTCCACCCCGCTCGCCCCGTCCAGAACCCTGCCGTCGGCGCCGATGCGTTCGCCGGGCCGCACCAGGATGATGTCGCCCGTCCTCAGCTGCTCGGCGGGCACCGTCTCCTCGGTGCCGTCGTCGGCCAGGCGGCTGGCGGTGGCGGGCGCCAGATCGAGCAGGCCGCGCACGGAGTCTGCGGTCCGGGCGGTGGCGACCGCCTCCAACGCCCCGGAGGTGGCGAAGATGACGATCAGCAGTGCCCCGTCGAGCACCTGCCCGATCGCCGCCGCTCCCAGCGCGGCCAAGACCATCAGCAGGTCTACATCCAGCGTTTTCGCCCGCAGCGCCTGAAGGCCCGCCCAGCCCGGTTCCCAGCCGCCGGTCACGTACACGGCCGCATACAACGGCCCCCACGCCCACGCCGGCGCTCCCAGCAGGTACAGCGGCAGGGCCAACAGGAACAGCACGAGCGCCGCAGCCGCCCAGCGGATCTCGGGCAAGGCGAAAACCCGGGTGTGGCGCCTGCGCGGCGTCGCCTCGCCGGCGGCGCGGGCAGCCGTCGTCGGACGGGCCATGGCGATCGACATCGGTAGCGGGATCCTTTGCGCGCGACGGGCACAGTGACAGCTCGACCATCATACAGGAACAGATGAACAAATGCTCATGTAAGCATGGTTGGGTGTATACCATAGCTGCGTGGGTCATGGAGCCGCACCGTCTGCCAGCTACGTCCCGCGTACCCGCCTGGATGCGGTCAGCGCCGCGAAGGTCGCCACCACTCTCCAAGCGCTGGCGGCCCCGTCGAGACTGTTGATCCTCGCCCGGTTACGCGAGGGCCCGCTCGCCGCGACCGAGCTGGCCGCCGAGGTCGGTCTGGAGCAGTCCGCCTGCTCCCACCAGCTCCGCCTGCTGCGCCATCTCGGCCTCGTGGCTGGCACCCGCAAAGGCCGCTCCGTGGTGTACTCCCTCTACGACAACCACGTCGCCGAGCTCCTTGACCAGGCCCTCTACCATGTCGAACACCTCGGCCTCGGCCTCGCGGACACCCCCGCTACCGACGCCGAGCCGGAGCGGGAGACGGCGACCGCCCCGACCGCCTGACGCGCCGACCACGCATCCCGCCCGTGCCGGTGGAGGCGCGGTCGCGCCGTCCCCAGGCGCGGGCGGCCAAGTCTCGCGGGCGGCCAAGTCTCGCGGTCAATGGTCCGGGCAAGAGGGATCCGGGCAAGAGGCAAGGCGGTGCCCATCGAGCGCTCTGGAGGTGGCCGCGGGGGCGGACTGGAACGCCGATACGGACTTCGACCAGGATCGTGAAGGTGGACCAGTACGCCAGGGCCGGCATCGCTTTCTACTGGCGGGTCGAGCAGGCCGCTACCGGTGTTCCGCTGGTGTACACCTATGTCCTCGATCCGGCGAGCGGGGCCTACCGGGATGGAGAGGTGTTCACCGGCGTGGTCAAGATCTCGGCTCCCTTCGCGGCAGAGATCGATTTCGGTCAACTCTGATACCCATCCTTACCGCTGGTGACATCGAGGCGTACCGTCTGGCCGGGTGTGGGCAGGTACAGTGCCGCGCTTTCGGTGTCGTACAACGGTGTGCCGGTGGGTGTGTCGATGGGTGTGCCAGCGCCGGGAACCATCCGCGAGGGTGAGGAGTTCGACGGCTCCGGCGGGGCGGTCCTCGTGCCTGGCCCCGACGATCACCTCGTCGCCGTCGATGCGGGCCGGGGCCCGGTGTCCGGCCCGGTCAGCTGGTGGCGCCCGCCGCCGGGCGGGCGGAGAGGGCGCTGGCGGCGTTGGCCGCGGCGGGCGGGCCGGTGGCGGGCTGTTTCGAGCAGATCCCGGACCCGCGGGACCCGCGTGGAGTGCGT
>NZ_CDWWEW010000035.1:0-22415 GCF_977966315.1 Frankia sp. CeRuru1 | reverse complement strand
CGACTCCCCACACTGTGACAAGCATCCGGGGAGCGGTCGGATCATCCTCGATCTTCTCCCGCAGTCGGCGGATGTGCACGGTGACCGTCGAGGGGTCGCCATAGCTCCATCCCCACACCTGTTCGAGCAGCTCGCCCCGGGTGAAGGCGCGGCCGGGCCGGCGCAGCAGGAAGGCTAGCAGATCGAACTCGCGCACCGTCAGCCCGAGCGGCACCCCGTGCCGGGTGGCGGTCCGCGCGGCCGTGTCGACGACGAGGGTGCCGGCCCGCAGGACGCCGGCCTCCGCGCCCGGCGCCGCTTCGTTCGCCCGCCGCAGCACCGACTGCACGCGCAGGGTCAGCTCCCGCGGCGAGAACGGCTTGGTCACGTAGTCGTCGGCGCCGATCTCCAGACCGGTGATGCGATCCGGCTCGTCGGCACGTGCGGTCAGCATGATCACTGGTACCGGTCGGTGCGCCCGGAGCCGGCGGAACACCTCGATGCCATCGAGACCGGGCAGCATCAGGTCGAGGACGACGAGGTCCGGTGGGGTTGTCTCGGCCACCCGCAGGGCCGTGGGCCCGTCCGCGGCGCGGTCGACGTCGAAGCCGGCGTTGCGCAGGTAGCGGTCGACGACCTCGGAGACGAGGGCGTCGTCGTCGACGATGAGCACACGGGCCACCCGGCCACGATAGGTAAGGCGACGGCCACCTTGACCATGATCGGCTCGGAGGTCTCCGCTTCGTAATGTTCCGCTTCGTCATGCTCGTAATGATCGTCATGTTTGTCGTCGTGTCCGTGCCGAGCCGCCGGACGGGACCCGGGCATTCCTTGTTCCGTAAGGGTTGATCACGCGCGGGCGGTACTACAGTCCCGATCATGTTCACGCAACGTAGTGGGATCGGGGCCTCCGTCGACGTCGTCCTTCCCTGCCTGGACGAGGCCGGGGCGCTACCCTGGGTGTTGGATCGGATGCCCGTCGGCTACCGGCCGATCGTCGCGGACAACGGATCGCGCGACGGTTCCCGCCAGGTGGCGCTGGAACGCGGGGCGGTTGTCGTCGACGTGCCCGAGCGCGGCTACGGCGCTGCCGTGCACGCCGGGCTGCTCGCCGCGGACGCCGACATGGTCGGCGTGTGCGACGCGGACGCCTCCCTCGACCCCGCCGAGCTTCCCGGTCTCGTCGCGCAGTTGCTGGCCGGCCGGGCCGATCTGGTTCTTGGCCGCCGTCGCCCGACCTCGATGCGGGCCTGGCCGCCGCACGCCCGATTCGGGAACGCGCTGGTCGCCGGGCGGCTGCGCCGGCGCGGCGTTCCCGTCCATGATCTGGGCCCGATGCGGGTGGCCCGCCGGGAGGACCTGCTCCGACTGCCCGTGGCCGACCGCCGGTTCGGCTATCCGCTGGAACTGCTGCTGCGGGCAGCCCAGGCCGGTTGGCGGATCATCGAGACCGACGTGGCCTACACCCCTCGGGTCGGGCGCTCCAAGGTGACCGGGACACCGCTCGGCGCCGCCCGGACGGCCCGGGACATGTCCGCCCTGTTGGCGAGCCTCCGGTGAGGCTGCTCGTGATGGCGAAGGAGCCGGTACCCGGGCGGGTCAAGACCCGCCTCACGCCGCCCCTGCGCCCGGACCAGGCGGCGGCCGTCGCGGCGGCCGCGCTCGCGGACACGCTGGCCGCGGTTGAGGAGCTGACCGGCCTGCCCGGGTTCGACGCACTGTGCCCGGTCCTCGTCCTCGACGGCGCGGTCGGCCCGTGGCTGGAGACCTCGTTCGCACGAATCCCGGCCGGACGAATCCCGGCCGGACGAACCGCGGGCGGACGAATCGCGATCGAAGTGATGCCGCAGGTATCGGGGCCGTTCGACGTCAGGCTCGCCGCCGCCTTCGACGCCGGCAGCGAGCCGACCTTGCTCATCGGGATGGACACCCCCCAGGTGACTGCCGCCCTGCTCGCCTCCGCCTGCCACGCGCTGCACGCGACCGACGCGGTGTTCGGTCCCGCCGCGGACGGAGGATGGTGGGCACTCGGCCTGACCACCCCCGACGGCGATCTTCTCCGTGGCGTGCCGACCTCGCGCCCGGACACCGGCGCACGGCAACGGGCCCGCCTGTCCGAAGCCGGCCTGACGGTCACAACCCTGCCGACGGTGCGTGACGTCGACACCATGGCCGACGCCGACGCGGTCGCCCGGCTCGTGCCCGGTGGGCGCTTCGCCGCGGCGCTGCGCGCCACGCAAGGGGATCGCATCGCCGCCGGCCGGGCCACCGCGTGTTGACCGGCGTCCCCGACGGCCGGTGGGGACCGACGACCGTCTACGAGGCGGGACTGCGTTCCGCCGGTGGACAGCTGTGGATGCGCCGTCCCGACGGGCGACGCGACCCGCTGCCGGTGAACCGCTGGCGTGGCACTCTGCCCCCGGCGGCGCCGACCCCGCGCACCTGCTCCACCGGGGCGCTGTCCCCGGGGGATCTGTCGTTGTTGCGTCACTGCGGCGGCCCGACCCTCGACGTCGGCTGCGGGCCCGGCCGGCTCGCGGCTGCGCTCGCGGCCCGCGGGGTGCCGGCCCTCGGCATCGACGTCGCGCCGTTCGCGGTGCACCTGACCCGGCGGGCCGGTGCGCCGGCGCTACGGCGGGACGTGTTCGGCCGGGTACCTGCCGAGGGACGATGGGCCGCGCTGCTGCTCGCCGACGGGAACATCGGCATCGGCGGCGACCCGATCCGGTTGTTGCGCCGGGCCGGGGAACTCCTCGCCCCCTCCGGCCGGGTGCTCGTCGAACTCGAACCGCCGGGCACCCAGACCGGCCCGATGCGGGTCCGGCTGGAGGACGCGACCGGCCGGGTGTCGCGGCCCTTCTCCTGGTGCCTGGTGGACGGGGACGACCTGACCGGCCTCGCGCCGGACGCCGGACTGCTAATCACCCGGACCTGGTGCAGCGCCGGCCGGCACTTCGCCGCGCTGCGCCGGCGTCTCCCGACCGGATGATTCCCCGCCGGGCGCGGACCGCCCGACTCACCATGAGGGCCGCCGCGCCGGCCCAGACCACTCCGAGGACGAGCGCGAGGTTGCGTCCGTACGGCAGCGGGTTCACCGTCGGGTTCCCAGGGTCCCCACCGTAGCCACGCCACAGCGGGAGCGACGATAGGGCGACCGCCGCACTCACTAGCAGCGCGCCCTGTGCGACGGACCGGTAGGGCGGTGGGACCAACCGGGCGAGCAGGAAGCCGACGAGCATCGTCGCGGGCACGAGCAACGCGTCATGGACCAGGACCCCGCCGATCAGCCAGACCACGGTGTTCGGCGGCCGGGTGGCCTGCTGGTGGGCGAGCACGCCGTCGACCCCGTAACCGATTGCGGCCAGCCCGGCCGCCACCGCGACACCGCGCAGTACGACGGCGTTCATACCATCACCACCCGATGTACCCATTTCGTCTGGAGGACCCCGGGCCGGTTCGGCGCGATGAGCCGGGCCGGATAACCGTGGTCGAGGTCGAGGCCGGCGCCGTTCACCCCGGTCGCGAGCAGGGTCAACGAGTCCCGGGCGTGCGAGGGGCTGACGTCGCTTGCCCGGTAGCCCCCGCGGGCCTCGAGGGACTCGACCCGGACCGTCGCGTCGGCGGGGATCATGGCGGCGTCCAGCAGATCCCGCAGCCGCGGCCCGTGCCAGGTGGCGTCCGCGGCCCATCCCTCGACGCAGGTGATCGGCAGCTTCGAGCTGTACCGACGCAGCGCGTACAGCTCCTCGATGGTGTACACCATCCGGCGCGGACCGACCACCTCCAGCCGGTACCCGGGGTCACGGGCGAGGGAGGTGACCCGCGCGGCTCGCGCCGTGCGGTTCACCGGGAGCCCCTGCGGGCCGATGTCGGGCCGCCGCGGCGCGAGCAGGTCCAGCCGGGCCAGGCCCGGGACCGACTGGCCAGCGGTCGTCGCCACGATTACCCCGGCGGCGGTCCCCGTCGCGAGGCCGAGGCCGCGCCGCGTCAGACTGCCCGTCCCCGGGGCGGCGCCGGTCATGGTGGTGGCGGCGCCGGTCATGGTGGTGGCGGCGCCGTTCAGGGGCGCGCGCTCATGGCGGCGACGGCCCACGTTCGCCCGGACGACGGTGAGCTTCGCGACGATGTGGAGGACCAGCGCGCCGATTGTGATCCAGGCGACCCAGTAATGGGTCACGGTGAAGAAGAAGTGGAACCGGTACCACTGCGCGATGTTCGCGATGCCCGTGCTGAGCTGGAAGATCGCCCCTGCGATCAACGGCACGATCGTTATCCGCTCCACCGCATGGGCGACGGAACGGATCGGGGGCCATTCCCACAGCAGCGGATACACCGTCCACAGCTTCGCCAGCAGCAGTGGGACGCTCGCGAGTCCGGTGGTCACGTGCAGGCCCTGGGTCACCCGGTACAGCCAGACGGGTCGGGAAGGCCATTCCAGCCAGGACGGCGGATGCTGCATGAAATGCGACACCAGCCCGGTCAGAAAGCATGTTCCGAAGGCGATCCCGAGCCAGATGCCGAGGAGAGCCGCCATCCGTGGATCGTGCAGCCGACTGGGGAATGCGTTTTCGCGCAGGGGGCCGCGCCGCAGGACCGGGGGTGGTTCCGGCAGCTTTTCGGTCAGCAGACGAGGCAACCGACGGGGCAACTGGCGAGGCAATTGTCGCACGAATGCACGGTAGGCCGCCGGGACCACTCGCGACCGAGTACCGGCATTACGGAACGAGGAAGGCCCGGCGCGGTGTTCCCGCGCCGGCGCTGCGCCTGCCAGTCTCGGGACCATGCCCAGAACCCGCACCGCGCCACGCCTCAGGCCCGCCCTGGCCCTGGCCGGGGCGGGTGTCGGGCTCGCGGGTCTGCTCGCGGCGCAGCGCGCCGTCCTCGCGGCGCCGGGATACCTGCCCGGCCGGGCAGGGGTGCTCTACCCCGTCATGCTCTGGTGGGCGCTCGGTGTCGCCACAGCCGCGCTGCTGGTCCACGCGGCCCCGCGCCGGTTGGCTGTCGCCATGCTGCTCGGCGGAATTGTCGCCATCCACGCCGTCGCGGCCACCACCGGCCCGCAGCTCTCCGACGACCTGTACCGCTACGCCTGGGACGGTCGGGTCCAGGCCGCCGGGATCGACCCCTACCGGTACGGCCCGCTCGCTCCGGAACTGGCCCGGCTGCGCGATCGCTGGCTGTTCCCGGATCCGGCCGGGTGCGCGGCGATCGGGCGCGGGCCGCACTGTATCCGGCTGAACTACCCGCGCGCCCACACCATCTACCCGCCGGTGGCGCAGGCGTACTTCACCGCCGTTCATGTCCTGCCGGGGCCGCCGCGCGAACACAAACTCCAGCTCTACGCCTCGCTGACGTCCCTGGCACTGGTCGGGCTGATGACGCGGATGCTGGTGGCGCGAGGCCGTGACCCGCGCCACGCGGCCTTCTATGCGTTCTCGCCGCTCGCCGGCCTGGAGATCGGTTCCGATGCGCACGTCGACGTCCTCGGGGCCGTGCTGGCGCTCAGCGCTCTGGCGGTCCTCACCGCCCGGTCCCATCCGCTGCGGACGGGGGTCGCCGGGGCACTGCTCGGCGGCGCGGTGGCGGTGAAGCTGTACCCGGCGTTGCTGCTGCCCGCGGCGGCCCGGCGCCGGCCCGTCACGCTCGCCGGGGCCGCCGCCGGGGTGGTCGTGCTGTCCTACCTGCCGCACATCCTCGCCGTCGGTACACAGGCGCTGGGCTTCCTCCCGCAGTACCTCGACGTCGAGGGCTACGGCGAGGGCAGCCGCTTCCTCCTGCTCGCCGGGCTGCTGCACCTGGACGGATCCGCGGCGAAGGCGGCAGCGGCCACCCTGCTGGCGGCGGTCACGGTCGCCGTGCTGCGGACCGATCCACAGCGGGTTCCCGTCGAACGGGCCGCGCTGTGGCTGGTCGGTGCCGCGTTCCTTGTCGCGACCCCGGTCCAGCCCTGGTACGGGGTGCTGCTGGCGGCGCTCGCCGTCATCGCCGGGCGGCTGGAATGGCTCGCCGTCGCCGCGGCCGCGCACCCCGTCTACGTCTCGCTGTTCACGGATCTGCCCGGCGACGCGTGGACCTTGCGGGTGTATTCCTACGCCGTCGGCGGTGGCGTCGTGCTCGCCGCGACCGGTCTGCGCCGGTGGACCGGCCGACGGCTGGCGGCCGCCGAGCGCGCTGCCGCACCCGCGGCCCCATCCGTCGTCGAACCCCGGCTATGACGACCGTCGGCGCCCGGCGCCGAGGTGCGGACGGATCTTGATCGGCGACTTGTTGGGCTCGGTCCGGACCCACGGCCTCGCCAACTATCATGCTAGCTAGCATGATAGTTGGCGAGGCGACTTGATGCTCGATGCCGAGCTCGCGGACATCGTCGACAACCTCCGCGCCATCGGTGCGGACATCGCCGACGTCGAGGTGAAGAAGGCGCAGGGTGGGCTGCCGAAGTCGCTGCGCGAGACACTCTCGGGGTTTGCCAACACGCGAGGTGGCGTGATCATCCTTGGGCTGGACGAAGCCCTGGGCTGGACGAAGCCCAGGGCTTCGTTGCGACCGGACTGCCTGATCCGGCGAGGCTGACAGCCAATCTCGGCTCGATGTGTTCCGAGGACATGGAGCCTCCGCTGCGACCGCTGATCAAGATTCATCACTTTGAAGGCGTCCAGGTTCTGGTCGCCGAGGTCCCCGAGCTAGATCCCGCTCAGAAGCCCTGCTACTCGCGCGGAGCCGGCATCACCAAGGGCAGCTATGTCAGAGTAGGCGATGATGATCGTCGGCTGTCGGCCTATGAGGTCCAGGTGATGTTGTCCTCACGTGGGCAGCCCCGTGAGGACGAGCAGGCCGTCCACGGTGTTGGTCTGGATCATCTGGATGCGGCCGGTGTCGACGTGTTGATCGCCCGGCTAAGGGTCAGCAGGCCGTATGCGTTCAAGGATCTGGACCGGTTGGCGGTGCTGCGCCGTGCCAGGGTGCTCGTGCCTGGAAACGATGGCGAAGACGTGGTCTCGCTGGCAGGGCTGCTGGCGCTCGGCAGCTATCCGCAGGAGCACTTCCCGCAACTGATGGTCACCTTCGTGCGCTACCCGACCGAGACCGGCGGCCGGTCCACTGAACGGTTCCTGGACAACGTGACGTTGGAAGGCCCGGTCCCGGTCATGGTCCGCGACACGCTGATGACCGTCCGCCGCAACATGTCCCGCCGGGCGGTCATCGGAGGCGTGGGCCGGCAGGACGTCTGGGAGTACCCGGAGACCGCTCTGCGCGAGGCGGTCGTCAACGCGCTGGTCCACCGTGACCTTGCCGGTGGCGCCCGCGGCACCCAGGTCCAAGTCGAGATGTACCCCGACCGTCTGGTCATTCGCAATCCCGGTGGGCTGTTCGATCCTGTCACGGTCGACAGCCTCGGCGAAGAAGGCATCTCCTCGGCCCGCAACGCCACCCTTATCAAGATTCTCGAGGACGTCCCGATCCCCGGCGAGACCCGCACCGTCTGCGAAAACCGCGGGTCGGGCATCCGCGCCATGCTCGACTCCCTGCTCGCCGCGGGCATGAGCCCGCCGGAGCGAATGGGCGAGGTGACCGTGGCCGATGTCCGTCCCGCGGTCCCTGAGCAACGCGTCGCCCGCATCGACGACTGGGCTGAGGCTGTGTGGCGGGCCTGGTCGGACCAGCACGAGACAGTGCGTGGCTGGTCGCAGCCGCCCTGAGCAGGAGCCGCTGGGCGACGTCCCGTCGATGCTCCGCGCCACTGTCCTCGGCGATGACCGCGACCGCCAAGGCCGCGAAGCGCAACATGGCTGGATGACGACTACCGGCCGCCCCAGGTCTCCAGCCAGCGCAACGCCACCCAGTCGCCGTCGATACGCGCCGAGGCGACCAGCCCGCAGAACAGCCGGGCCGGATGCGGCGGGCACTCCGGTTCGTTCGGCCGCAACCCAGCCGCGTCATACTGGCCCTCCCGCGGCCGGAGGCCGGTCCCCGGCCAGCGCCAACGTAGCGATTCGACCGGCCAATATTGCGTAAGGCTATTGCACTTCTCCGCATCCTATGGTCCCATGGTCCGGGAAGTCTCGCCATAATCTCAGGGGGGTGCGGCGTGCCAGACTCCGCGGAAGAACGCGTTCAGGCAGCGCTCAAAGGCGTGATCGAAGCAAACTTGGCAAGGGAGCGCGTCTTCGACGAGGCGGGTTCAGGCGACGCGGGTACAGGCGACGGGACTGCAGCGGTCTCTCACCACTCGAACGGCATCATCTTCAGTAGGTCAACCAACGGAACGTCTCATTCCAACGGCATTTTTTTCAGCCGGACCGGCGCGGTCGAAATCGAGCCCGCCGTCCTCGAGCAGTCTGAGGCCATAAGCGGGTTGGCTGAATTGGACGAGGTGGCGTTCAACGCGTTCACGGAACGACTGCTCAGGCTGCAGCAGGCCAAGGCGGCCACGCAGAACAAGCACATCGGGCAGTGACCGAGAGCCCATGGGAATGGCGTCCTGACGCCGGCGCGTGGACCGCCTCGCTGATCGAGAGGGTTGACCGGTGGATGCCGGTCCAGACGTTGAAGCTGGACGCCGAACGCGTCCGTGCCGTCATCGTCGACAATGCGCTCGTAGCCAGTCCGTGGCTACGCCATCCCCTCATGAGTCGGCTTACTAAGCCCGAGCCCGTGGACGGCAGCCGCGACGTCGCCCTCGCCGCTTGGGCCGCCGCGAGCACCGCGGCCGATCTGGGCGCTGTCGAGCTGACCGAGAAGATCGTGTTGTGGACAGGTGCGGGGGACGAGGTGGTCGACGCCGGTCGCCACGAACTCGAGGCACTCGGCGCACTGGTCGCCCAACCTGCACCTGTCCCGCTCGGGCTCGATCTTTGGTGTCGGGCCACCGGCGTCGTCACCCCGGGTTCGTGGCCGTCGCTGCCGTCGTCGGCGGTCGTTGAACGAGAGCCGGAGATCCAAGTGTCGATCGGGCGCTACCTGCGCACGGTGGGCGTGCTGGCCAACCGCTGCCCGGACCTGATGAGTTGGATCACGTCGGCCACTGCTGTCGTCCGTCCGCTCGCGCCGATCGCCGACACGGCGCGAAGTTGCCACGACCCCGACGTTCCCGGTCTCATTGAAGCCGACATCTCCAAGGGGACCGCGCAGACCATCGAGCTTGTGGTCCACGAGACTGCGCACCACCACCTACGTATCGCGCAGGCGGCTGGCGACCTGGTCGATCCCGCGCACGACGGCACGTACACCTCGCCGTTACGCGCCGAACCCCGTCCGTTGTTCGGAATCCTGCTTGCTTACCATGCACTCGCGTACATCTGCGTCGCCCTAGCCGAGGCAGCCAAGGCAGGCATCATCGCCCCCGAGGTCGACGAAGCGGTCGCGAAGGACCTCGGCCGTCATCGGGACGACGCACGGGAAGTTCTGCAGAACGCCGGCTCTCATCTCACCGACGCCGGTGCCGCCTTCGTACTCCGCACCCACGGAGTAGCCGATCATGTCCTCGCCTGAACGCATTCACCTCCTGCCTACTCGCAGCCAGGAGTCGGCGCCAGACCACGCCTCTCAGTTTGCCGGAAAATCTCTCGCGTTCGTCTTCAAAATTGCATCTCGGTGCAACCTCGACTGCAGCTACTGCTATGTTTATAATAAAGGTGACAATACCTGGCGGGACCGCCCGGTCGTCATGCGCGACGACGTCGTCGAGGCGGCGCTTGGTCGCATCGAGGCGTGGTGCGAGGCGACCGGCCAGCGGCGAGTGCGGATAACGTTCCACGGCGGCGAACCCCTGCTCGCCGGCCGAGCACGTGTGGACCGCTGGTGCCGGCGCATCCGAGAGCGGCTGGCTGGCACGGCCCGGGTCGACTTCAACCTGCAGACCAACGCCACCCTGATCGACGACGACTGGGCGGAGCTCTTCGTCGAGCACCGCATCGAAATCGGCGTGTCGATCGACGGCCCCGCGGAGATTCATGACGCCGCCCGAGTGGACCGGCGCGGCGCCGGGTCGCATGAGCGCGTGGTGAGCGGAATCGACTGTCTGAGAAGACACGGCGTAGGGATGGGTGCGCTCGCAGTCGTCCAGTTCGGAGCCGACAGTGTTTCGATCCACCGGCACATCACTTCGCTGGGTTTCCGCACCATGAACTACCTCCTCCCCGACTTCACCCATGACACTGTGGCCGAGGTGCGCCGGGCCCACGGCCCGACACCGTGTGCAGACTACCTACTACCGGTCTTCGACGAGTGGTGGGTCAACGACCCGGTGTCGACTAGAATCCCACTTTTCGTGGCCGTTTCGCGACTTGTGCTCGGTGGTCGCTCCAACATCGACATGGTCGGGAACGAACCGTTCGGATTCGTGTTCATCGAACCCGACGGCGCCGTCGAGGATCTCGACGCCCTCAGGGTCTGTCGGCACGGCATGGCTGGGACGGGCCTCAGCGTGTTCGCCAACGACGTGTCCAACGTGGGCGCGCTCTCAGCGCTGCACCGTGCGGCGATGTTCGACGGACTACCGGTGCCGACGGGTTGCCAGACCTGCCCGGAGGCGACCACGTGTTCCGGCGGCTACCTGCCTCATCGCTGGTCATCGAACGCGGCGTTCGACAACCCGAGCGTGTGGTGCGCTGACCTGCTCGCGCTGTTCGCTCACGTCCGTAAGCGCCTCGACGTCGACATCGAGGAGACAGCCCTGCGCCGCCAGGCTCTCGCCGAGATGACCCGAGTGGTCGTATGAGCCTGGACGACGTCGGCGAGGCCTTGACCTGGCTCGACGGGACCACGCTCATCGACACGCTCGACAGCGCCGTCGTCGACAGAACAGCGGAGGCCTTGCGGCGTCGGTCCGGCGCCGGTGCCGTCACCGCGATCACGCAGCTCGACGAGCATCGGCAGCGGCGCGTGCTGCGCGCGCCGGAAGTCACCCGGCGCTTGCTGTTCGCCACGACTGGACCCGACGACGTCGAAGCTTTTCTCGCCGCGGCGGTCGGGGTCGAGATGACGCTCGCCGGCAAGGGACCGCCCCCGACGAAACCTTCCTGGTCGGCACTGGGAGATGTCTACGTGCGCCCGGACGGCACCACCGACGGGTGGCCGCAGCTGCCCGGCGACCGCACCATGGCGCTGGACTTCGGCAGCCCGAGAGGTCGCGGCATTGACCTGAGCGGACGATTCGAGCGTACGAACGCCTCCCGGCCGTCGTTCACCGTCGACCAGGTGAACACGATCCATCGACGCCTCGTCGAGACCATGTCCTCGCTTGCTGGGCTGTCGAGCGCCGTCGAGCCCTTCGTGCAGCGTGCCACCTGCGTCCTGGTGCTGCAGATCGATCCTGACGGCGCTGACCACGTCGCCTCGGGCACGAACGGCAACTACATCGGCCGGTCGTTCGTGACCAACCCGCACCACCCTGAGGCCTCGCTGGACTGTCTCGCCGAGGGCGTCGTCCATGAAGCCATACACGGCCTGCTATACCGAGAGTGCCTGCAACGCCCGTGGGTGGGCGGCGACGCCGCTGTCGAGGTGCCGTGCGTCCGGTCGCCCTGGACCGGGCGCCTACTTCCCGTTCGACCGTTCCTGGAGGCAGTCCACGTGTGGTTCGGTCTCGCGCACCTGTGGGCGCTCGGGAGCAGAACGGCGGGTTTCGAGCCCCGCGCCGTCCGGGCCCGCCTCGTTCGCAGTGTCCGGGGTTTCGCCCAGGGCTCGGTAGCGGACCTGGTCCGGCCGTGGTGGCCGGACATCAGGCGCGAGGTCGTCGAACGGATCGACGGGCTTCAGGCACACGTCGTCGATGCGCTGCCGGACGTCTCGTGAAGAGCATCAGCGTCGTCGCGATGCCATGGGCGTCTCCGGAGACGCCGAGTATCCAGATTGGCATCCTGACCGCCGTCGCCGAACGCGCCGGGCTGCCCGTCAACGCCCACAGCCTCCAGCTCGAAGCGGCGGGCTACTTCGCCGGCAACGGCATCGCCCCGACGCTGTACGACGCCGTCGTGCGGCGCTGGTGGAGAGTCGGGCTAGGTGAGTGGATCTTCAAGGATCCCGGGCGGCGGGTACAGGAGTGGAGCGACTACGTCGACTACCTGCGGCGGGAACAGGTGCCGGACGCGGTCGTCGATGCTGCATTGGGCATGAGGGAACTTACTGACGCGTTCCTGTCTGCGTCGGCCGACGAGATCCTCGCAACCGAGCCGGCGGTGGTCGGTTTCACTACGACGTTCTCGCAGACGGTGCCCTCGTTGGCACTTGCCCGCCGGCTGAAGTCGAAAGATCGCGACCTCGTCGTCGTGTTCGGCGGCGCCAACTGCGACGCCGAGCTGGGGACCGCGTTGCACCGGCTCTACGACGAGGTCGACTACGTCGTCCAAGGCGACGCCGAGCGTACCTTCGGGCCGCTGTGCACCGAACTGTTGGCCGGACGCCGGCCTGGGAGCGGTCCCGGCCTGCTCGCCCGTGGGAGCGGTGACGAGGGCTCACGCGTTCACCGCATCGCCATGTCGGAAGCGCTGACCCCGGTGTACGACGAGTACTTCGAGCGGCTTGCCCGGTCGCCGCTACGCGAGTCGTTGTCGTCCCGGACGCGCCTGGTCGTCGAGACCTCCCGAGGGTGCTGGTGGGGGGAGCGTCACCACTGCACGTTCTGCGGGCTGAACGGGTCGAGCATGACCTTCCGGGCCAAAGCCCCGGACCAGGTCGTGGACGAAATCGAGTTTCTCGCCCGCCGCCACCGCAGGGTGGAGTTCGACGTCGTCGACAATATCCTGGATCCCAAGTTCTTCGACAGCGTGTTGCCTGAGCTCGCCAAACGGCGCAAGGCCGGCCACGACTACCGCTTCTTTTACGAGATCAAGTCGAACCTCGTGCCCGACCAGGTCCGACAGCTTCGCGACGCGGGAGTCCACCGGATACAGCCCGGCATCGAGACGTTGAGCACACCCCTGCTGCGTAGTATCGACAAGGGCGTCGCCGTGTGGCAAAATATACGCCTCCTGATCTTTGCGGCGCGCTACGAGCTGCTTCCGACCTGGAATATCATTTACGGGCTGCCGGGCGAGACCGACGAAGACTACGTGGCGATGGCAGACCTGGTGAAGTCACTTGTCCACCTCAAGCCGCCCGGGCTGGTCCGGCTTCAGGTCCAGCGGTTCAGCCCTTACTTCGACAAACCCGCGTCCCACGGCTTGCGGCTGCTCGGTCCCGCCGCCTACTACCGCCACCTGCACTCCGTGCCGGCGGACGAGCTCGCCGGCCTGGCGTATGCGTTCGAGTACGAGCACGTGGACGGGCACGACCCCGAACAAGCGGTCGCCCCGTTGCGTGACGCGGTCGACGCCTGGGACCGCTGCTGGACGCCCGGGCGCCACCGGTCGCTTCGATACGAGAGAGGGCCGGGGTTCCTGCGTATCCGCGACCGTCGCCCCTTGCTCCCGAGCCGCGACATCTTCCTCGACGACGTCGAGGCGGAGCTCTACCTCGCCTGCCTCGACGGCGCCACCCCGTCGAGCGCGGCGGATCGCCTGCTTCGCGACCGCGACCTTGACCTCGATCCCGACGAAGTGCGAGCCTTTTTGACCGAGATGACCGATGCTCGCCTCGTGTTCCGGGATGGCGACCGGTTCTTGGCACTGGCCTTGCCACTGACACCCGACGCCGACCCGCCGGCCCGCTCCGCCGCGGCGCGCACGAGACCTCGCCTGCGCCTGGCGACCTCGGACCGAGATGGCAACTGACGTCGTGCATCTGGTGGCCGGAGGATCGCGATGACAGCAAAGACCTTCACCCTCGGGACCCACCGCGCGGTGGCGCCGGAAGAAACCGTCCGGCGGCTGCGCGGCCAGCTCGACATGTTCGGGATCACGAGAGTAGCGGACATCACTGGACTGGACCGGATCGGCATACCGGTGGTGACTGCCTGCCGCCCGGCCGCTTACTCGCTGGCCGTCTCGATGGGCAAGGGCGTCACGCTTGCCGCCGCCAAAGCCTCGGCAATCATGGAATCCGTCGAGCTGTGGCACGCCGAACGGGCGAGTGTGCCGACCGTGTGGGGACCCGCCTGCGACCTTGCGCCGCGCCACCAGATAGCCGATTGGTCTGGCCTGGCTCGGGCAACCGGAGCGAATTTTGCGACCACGACACCGACGACGTGGGTGGCGGCTGCCTCGCTCGTCGACGGCACTGCGGCGCTTGTCCCGTTCGAGGTAGTGCACACCGACGGTCGAGTTCAGGAACCGCCAGGTAGCGGCTGGTTCAGCTGTACCTCGAACGGTCTATCGTCGGGCAACAACGGCTTCGAAGCCAAGCTCCACGCACTCTGCGAGCTGATCGAACGCGATGCGATCACCATGTGGCGGCTTACCGGCGACGTCACCACGACCACCATCGATCTTGGCAGCGTCACCGACCCGGTCGGCAGGTCACTGCTTGAGCGCTTCGACGAGGCTGGGATCGCTGTGATGCTCCACGACGCGACGAGCGATATCGGTGTCGCCACTGTGGAGTGCACAGTCTTCGAGCCAGACGCCGACGACCAGGATCTCACGGTCTACGCCACGAGTGGCATGGGATGCCATCCCAGTCGAGACATCGCGCTGTGCCGTGCCGTCACCGAAGCGGCGCAGAGCCGTCTCACGCTCATCAGCGGCGCACGCGATGACATGTTCCGCGCCCGCTACCGCCCGAGCTCCGCTGCCGCCGAGCAGGCGCGACTGCTGCGAGAGCGCTGGCGGGCGTCGTTGCGCGGCGGCCGCGACGTCAGCGACCTCCCCGACCTCTCGACGAGCACGCTCGAGCGCGACCTGGAAGCCGTGGTGAGTGCGCTCGTCACCCGAGGCTTCGACCCTTGGTGGGTTGACCTCAGCCGGCCGGACACCGGCGTTGCGGTCGGCCGCGCGGTTGTTCCAGGTCTCGAGCCGCCCAGTGACGTGTCGGGGTACAAGCCGGGTGCTCGCGCTCGCGCCGCTGTCGAGGGCGTCGTCGGTTGACCGGGCCAGTGACTGGGCCATTGCCAGTCGTCTTCCTCGGCCCGACACTCGGCATCGACGACGCTCGCGCCGTTCTGGACGCCGAGTTCCTGCCGCCCGTTCAGCTCGGGGACGTGTGGCGGATCAGCCAGGAGAGACCGCCCACGATCGGGATCATCGACGGCTACTTCCACCAAGTGCCGGCAGTGTGGCACAAGGAGATCCTGTACGCCCTAGCGCTCGGGATCCGGGTCTACGGGTCGTCGAGCATGGGGGCGCTACGCGGCGCCGAGCTGGCGCCCTTCGGCATGGTCGCCGTCGGTGACATCGCTGCGGGATATTGCTCCGGTGAGCTGACCTCGGACGACGAGGTGGCCCTTGTGCATGCAACGAGCAAGCACGGCTTTCGGCCGCTTTCGGAGCCCCTGGTGAACGTGCGAGCGACCGTAGCTGCCGCGACGGCGCAGGGCGTGGTCTCTCGCATGACCGGAGAGCTCGTCGTTCAGACCGCACGTTCGTTGTTTTATGCTGACCGCCGGTGGGAGCACCTGCTGAACCTGGTGCCGTGCCCCCCCGAACAGCTCGAGGCGTTGCGCGCGTGGCTGCCGCAAGGCCGAGTCGATCAGAAGCGGGCCGACGCAGTGGCCATGCTCGAACGGATGCGCGACGACCTCATGCCGTCGAGTAGCGAAACGACCTCGCCCGCTGCGACTGAATTTACCCCCACCGTGCTCTGGAACGAAGTCGTGCGGCAGGAGACGCCCATCGCCAGCATCCTTGACGAGTTCCTCTTGGCCGTTCCGTTGGCACACACTGTGGCTGAGGGTATTGCGCGCGCGTCGTCCGGTGAATGGGTCGACTGGGTAGCGCTCCTTTCGGCTGAACCCGACTGGCCCGAGTGCTGCCGCCGAGCAAGGCGGAAACGGCAGATGTGGACTCAGTCCACCGACGATGATCAGAGCAACGCCGACAAGCTCCTTGCCTGGTTCTTCGGCGAGCGTCTGGGGTGGCCAGACGACCTCGGCGCCTTTCTCCGCGAGCGTGCTTGGACGGACGTCAACCGCGTCACCGAGGTCGCCGCCCGCGAAGCCGCTTTCCTCGCCGCCCGGTAGTCACGCCCGAAAATCGCCTCTGCCAGTTTGTGCAACCAGAAACCTTACAGATCCGTGCAAGATCCGACTTCCTCCACCGAGTCGTTCGTACTCGGCGGCGATCCGGGTGAAGTGTTGCTGTGTCAAGGCGGCTCAGGAAAGCGCGTTACCCTTCGCCGAGGCAGGGACCATCCATCCGAGGCTTTCGGCCCAGCGGCGGGCGCGTTCGGGTTCGTCGGCCACCAGTGGGCCCGCCGGGCCGTCGACGTAGAAGCTCCGCGGACGGTCGAGGAGGGAGAAGCCGAGACGGTGCAGGCACTTTGCCGCACCGGCCGCGGCCGAACCCGCGGGACGGGGGTGACGGACCTTCGTGTCGAACGTGGCCGCTCCGGTGAGCGGTATCCCCTCGGGCGACCCACTCGGTTGCCTGGGCAGTGCCTCGAGCCACTCCCGGATCCCGATTCCCGGCGACACGACGTTGCCCTCGGTCCGCCTGGTGGCGTCGTGTCGGGTCTCGGGCCGACTCATCTCGAACGCATGGGTGGGCCCGCCGACGATGAGGAGCCTGACATCGTCGTTCAGGGCCGGGTCCGCGGTGCCGACCTCCACGAGTCCGACGTCCAACCACGTCGACAGGCCGATCGCGACGGCGTCCGCGATCACCCTGGTGTTGCCGAACATCGATTCATACACGACGAGGGCGCGCATCTCGTCCCACTCCTCACCCGGAACCTCGTACCGGAGCCTCGTACGGTCCCGGCCGAGGGCGACGCCCGAATACCCGCGCTGTCCCGGCCGCCGTCGGTCTGTCGGCTGCCGCCGCGAGCTCCGGTCCTCCCGGTTCTTTCGGTTCTTCCGGTTCTTGCGGCCGTAGGGGTCTCCTCGGCCGTCGCGGGCGTCGACCCTCGATCCAGGTTCCAGACCAGTGTCATCCGTGGACGGCCACGCAGGGCAGGGTCGGACGGTCTGGTCAAACCGGACATTCGGCACGGTCGGCGGCTTCCCCATGGGCCGCCGCCGGAGGTCGGTCCGCGCCGCCGGGAGGCCCGGGCGGGAGGTAGGGCGGGCGTGCGATGAAACGAGCGAACGCGGTGCGAACGCGATGTGGAGGTACTGGTCTCCGTAGCGACACCGGCCGGTGTGGTGACGAAGGTGGCGATGGTAGACAATCTCCTCACCGTACGTCGTCTAGTGGGTCGCGCAGGAGAATGGATGATCATGGAGGAGTTGCCCGAGTGGGCCGCGGGGATCGATGTCAATCGCCCGAGCGCTGCGCGGATGTACGACTACGCGCTCGGCGGATCGCACAATTTCGCGGTGGACCGGGAGGCGACGCGCGCCGCCCTCGAGATCCTCCCGGATGCCCTGCTGATCGCCAGATCGAACCGGTTGTTCCTGCACCGGGCGGTGCGCTTCCTCGCTGCCGAGGCCGGGATCACACAGTTCCTGGATCTCGGCTCCGGGGTGCCGACGGTCGGTAACGTACATGAGATCGCCGAAGGGGTGAATCCGGAGGCCCGGGTCGTCTATGTCGACATCGACCCGGTCGCCGTCATCCACTCCCGGATGCTGCTCGCCGACAATCCGCGGGCCACGGTGCTGCAGGCGGATGTTCGGCAGCCCGCGTCGATCCTCGGCTCCAGCGCGGTGGCCGAGCTGCTCGATCTTTCTCAACCGATCGCCGTGCTCATGGTGACGGTTCTGCATTTCGTCCCCGACCGCGATGACCCCGCTGGCATCATCGATTCCTTCCGGGAGGCGACGGCGCCGGGCAGTTACCTGGCCATCTCGCATGTGATCGCGGACGAGCGGGCCGTAGAGATCAACCAGGCCAGCAAGGTCTACGACGAGACCCCCACCGGGGTGACCCCGCGTTCCCGTGCGGAGATCACCGATCTGCTCCGCGGATACGACCTCGTTGACCCGGGCCTGGTCTACCTGCCGGCCTGGCGCCCGGACGCGGCGGGCATGGGCGCCGATCCCCTCGCGGGCAACCCGGTGCGTTCCACGGTACTTGCCGCGGTCGGGCGCCGGTAGCCGGTAGCTCGCCGTTCCTTGGCTGTTCTTGGCCGTCCTTGGCCTTTTATGGTTTTTCCTGGCTATCTCTCACTTTTCTTAACTTTTATTAGTTTTTTTCCGGCTTCCGGCGTTTTTCCGGCCAGCGGCCGAGGTTTTGTCACAGGGCGGGTCAGGCCCAAGGTTCGTCATGGTCCGGTAAGACATGCGTGCGATGAGGAGTGCGTGCGGTGAGGTCCCTGCCCCAGACGGCCCGCCAGCAGGGCGTCGCGCGCTTCGCCCAGGCCTGGGCCCGAGAGATCCTCGGCGCCAGCTACCCGGCGATCGGCCTGATCGACGTCGAGCAGCGGTTACGGGCGTTGAGCGACCGGCTCG
Organism: Frankia sp. CeRuru1; assembly: GCF_977966315.1. Taxonomy (NCBI): domain Bacteria; kingdom Bacillati; phylum Actinomycetota; class Actinomycetes; order Frankiales; family Frankiaceae; genus Frankia; species Frankia sp. CeRuru1. Next base: position 4,012 of record NZ_CDWWEW010000035.1, on the reverse strand, counting down.
TCGACGCCCTGCTCGCCGAACCGTTCACGGCCGACCCTGCGGCCGCGGTCGGGGCTGCCGTCGTCGAGTACACCTTCGGCGCCGCGGACGCGTTGGCCGGAACCATCGAGATCTGTGGCACCAGACTGCTCACCGACCTACGACTCGGGACGGCCGACGGGTACGGCGCCCGGCTGGCGGCGTTGCAGGGCGGCCTGGCCCAGGGATACGCCCAGGCGCTGCGGGAGCGGATCCTCGCCGGGCAGGACTCGATCCATCGCGCGGCCCTGCACGCGAGCGATGCCCGCTTCCGGCTGATCTTCACCGGCTCCGCGATCGGAATCCTGATCAATGACGGAGACGGACGGATCATCGACGCCAACGACGCTTTTCTGCGGATGCTCGGAGTCGGCCCGGGTCAGGTGCAGGGCAGGTCAATCGACGAGTTCGCGCATCCCGAGGACGCGGGGGAGCTCCGGGAGGCCTATGCCGCCCAGCGGACCGCCGGACCGGAGCACATCCGGATGGAGCGGCGGTTCACCGGGATCGGCGGGTCGGTGGTGTGGGCCGAGCTGACCACGTCGTGCCTGCGCGACGACGACGGGCGGTGCCGTGCGCAGCTCTCCATGATCGCGGATGTGACCGACCGGCATCTGTTGCAGAGCCAGCTGCGCCGCCAGGCGCGGCACGACCCGCTCACCGGCCTGCCGAACCGGACGGTACTCATCGAACGGGTCCACGAACTGATGGCCACGGGACCGGAACGTCGCGTCGGGCTGTGCTTCATCGATCTCGACGGATTCAAAATGGTGAACGACAGCCTCGGCCACGACGTCGGCGACCGGTTGCTCGTCGCCGTCACGGACCGGCTGCGTCGGGTGCTGTCCCCGGAGCAGCTCCTGGTCAGGATGGGTGGTGACGAGTTCGTGATCCTCGTCGCCGACACAGCCGGCACGGCGGACGCCGTCGCCGTCGCCGAGACCGTGCTGGCGGCGCTGGCGAGCCCGCTGCGGGTGGGTGACCACGCGCTGTCCATCGGAGCGAGCATCGGCATCGTCGAACGGCCCGTCGCCGACGGGGACTACGCCGATCTGCTGCGGGCCGCCGACATCATGCTCTACCGGGCGAAGGCGGAGGGGAAGGGCCGCTGGGCCCTGTTCGACGCGGAGCGAGGCGTCCGGCAGGCGACCCGGCACACTCTGTCGACCATGCTGCCCCGCGCCCTCGAACAGGACCAGTTCGTCGTCGAGTACCAGCCGATCATCGCTCTCGGCGACGGTGCGGGTGCCAGGATGGCCGCCGGGGCGATGGTCGGGGTGGAGGCGCTGGTCCGCTGGCGGCATCCCGGCCTCGGTCTGCTGCCCCCCGATCTGTTTATCGGGATGGCGGAGGAGACCGGGCAGATCGTGCCCCTCGGCCGGCGAGTGCTGGAGCTTGCCTGCCGGCAGGCGCGGCAGTGGCAGGAGTGTCATCCGCACGCCCCGTTCGTCAGCGTCAACCTGGCCGCCCGGCAGACCCGCGAGGCCGGCCTGGTGGAACAGGTCCGACGCATTCTCGACGAGACCGGGCTTTCCCCGGACCTGCTCCAGCTGGAACTTACCGAGAGCGCCTTCATGGGCACGGCCGACGAGCCGCTGCGGGTCCTGCGCGGGCTCGCCGAGATGGGCGTGCGGATCGCTATCGACGACTTCGGCACCGGTTATTCCAACCTCGCCTACCTGCGTCGGCTGCCGGTGCACACGCTCAAGCTCGCCGGACCGTTCATCGAGGGCTTCCGCTCGGCGCGGGACGCCGACCCGGGGAATGAGGAGATCGTGCAGACGCTGGTCGCGTTGGCTCACACCCTGCGCCTGACGGTGACCGCCGAGGGCGTCGAGACCCTGATGCAGGCCGAGCGGTTGCGCGCGGCCGCCTGCGACAGTGCGCAGGGCTTTCTCTTCGCGCCGCCGCTGACGGCCGAGGAGATTACCCAGAGGATCCTCACCCGGTCCGCTGGCTCGGACCGATCATCTTCGAGCCCCACGCGGGCAGTGCGGGCGGCATGGGCGCGCTGATCCCGTAGGACGCGCTGACCTCTCCACCTCCAGTGGATCTTCGGCGTGGGTGGCCTTGGCTCCTCCGGGCGGGGGCTCCTCCGGGGTGGTGCGGCGGTCGGTGATCTGCGGTCGACACCCGTCGTACGCTGGGAGTTTGGAGCCGGTAGTCCCGGGAATGGGCGGCGTGTCGATGTCTTCGATGCCTCGGTCCTCCTTGTCCCGGAGACGGGGGTGGACGGGGGCCGCGTACCGGCCATGAGCCCAGACGCCATGAGCCCAGACGAGGACAGGACCGCCCGTCGCCGGGTGGGCCGCGGGGGACTGGCGGCGGTGCTGCCCGGCGTGCTGGACGAGTTCGGGACGCTGTTGGGGCATAGTCCGGAGCGGGTCTCCGGTGCGCGGCGGACCGACGACGGCTGGTCGGTGCTGGCCGACGTCGTCGAGTTGGAGCGCATCCCGTCCACCACGAGCGTGCTCGCCACCTACCGGCTGGACGTCGACAGGGAGGGGAACCTCGTCGGTTACGAGTGGCTGCGGAGGTTCGTCCATGGCGCCACCGACTGACCGCCACCGACTGACCGCCACCGACTGACCGCCACCGACTGACCGCCACCGACTGACGAGGTTGCCGCGTGAGGTCGCCCATCGCGACAGCAGGAACCGGGCAGGGCCATGACCGTCGACCGCAGCCTCTTCGCCGGGCCGCCTCGTGCCCGGCCCTGGGGTGGTTCGCGTCCGGACTCGCTGGCCGACGTGTTGGAAAGGGTCCTCGACAAGGGGGTTGTGATCGTCGGAGACGTGGTCGTCAGCGTCCTGGACGTCGAGCTGCTCACCCTGAAGCTGCGGCTGTTCATCGCCTCGGCGGACACGGCGCGGGAGATGGGCCTGGACTGGTGGACCGCGGACCCCTTCTTCAACTCCCGGGCGCGATCTTTGGAGGAGGAGAACAGGAGGTTGCGGTCGCGGCTGGCCGAGGTCGAGCCCGCCGACGGGCGGTGGCCCGGGCGGACCGAAGACCACCCTGAGCGGATCGCCGACCGTCCCGCGCAGATCGCGAATCGTGCCGGGGAGGGTGTGGGCGAGCCGACGGACCGGGATCCGGCGGACGCGGTCGAGCGGCTCTTCGGCGGGGCCGGCCGGCCTGGCTGGCGCAGGGGGGATCGGCCTTGACGGGGTATCGGCCGCCGAGGAACGGGACACGAGGGAGTAGCGGCCATGAGCACGACGGCCGGGGCTGAGGACCTCACGGCCCTCGCCCGGCGACTCGCGCCTGAGATCGTCGAGGAGGCCGTCCGAGAGGCCCGCGAACTCGCCCGACATCAGATCGTCGAGTGCCTCGCCCGTGAGATCACCCGGGTGGTGATGGAGGGCATCCGGCCGGCCGTGACCCCGCCCCGGGACCTTCCTCCCGTTCCGGTCTCGCAGTCGGGGTCGGTCTCGCGGTCGGAGTCCGTCTCGGAGTCCGTCTCGGAGTCCGTTCCGGAGTCGGTTCCGGAGTCGCTTCCGGAGTCGACCGTCGAAACTGTGGGCGCGGTCGGGCCCGGCGTCCGGACGTCCTCGCGCGCGTCCCGGACCGACCGCGGTCTTTACGCATACGGCATCATCCCCGCGGCGAGCGACACCGCCGGAATCGAGGGGCTGGGCGCCGGCACCGAGGTGGACGCGATCGCCTGCGGGCCGTTGTCACTCGCCGTCTCGGAGGTCGAGTTGAGCCTGCTGCGTGACCTCGAGGAGGACGTCTCCGACACCGGTCGCCTCGCCGTGCTGGCCCGCCGGCACGATCAGGTGCTGTGGGAGCTGCTGGAACGCGGCGGTGTGCTGCCGCTGCGGTTCGGCACGGTGCTCGCCGACCCGGAGCAGGCCCGGGCCATCCTCGACGACCAGGTACGGGACCTGCTCCGGATGCTGGACGCCGTCCGGGACGCCCGTGAGTGGGGATTCCGGGTGGATTCGCCTGTCCACCACCCGGCGGAGACCGTGCCCACGGTGGGTGTGGG
>NZ_CDWWEW010000034.1:0-22833 GCF_977966315.1 Frankia sp. CeRuru1 | reverse complement strand
TCAGATCCCCGAATCCTTGATCGACGGCCGTAAGTTCGGTCTGAAAGCCACGACAAGATTCGGAACGAAGCTGGCGGGAGTTGACGCGGCGGGTACGTAGCCGCCGCTGCGCCCAGGTGATCGCCTCTGCGGGACACGGCATCGGCCGAGTGCTCCTGGTAGAAGCGGACGGCGAGGAGGCCGGCCGTGACATCCTCGATCGGCCGCCGGCTGGCAACCACGGCTGCGACGCCCGGTTGGATCAGGGCGTCGGGGCGGGGCGGCGGCTTTCTCGGGGCGCCGTGCTGCGGCGACTCCCGAGTCGCGGGCGGACGCAAACCGTAGCCGCGCACCTCATGGTGCCGACGGTCCGCTTCGTGAGGGAGGCGAGCGGCAGGTAGCTGTCCAGCGGCCGGTCTCGATACCCGGTCCCGCGGCAGGTGAAGTGCAATGTGGTGTGGCTGCGCGTTCCGCGTGGCACCGCAGCCACACGAGGGGCCGGACCGGAGCACACGCAGGGAGTGGGCCGTCCAACTCAGGCTACGAGCCCAACCGTGACGATCTGCGGCCAGGCCGACCTCGCCCCCTTCTACTCCATCCTTCCGACACCCGCTGGTCGAGAACCATGGCGATGAGGAGCGCCAACGGGTCCTTGGTCAGCAGTTCGTCGGCCTCGTCGATCTGACTCAGGTGCAGTCCCACGGCACAACCGTAGCCGAGCGCCTGGCGGCAGCCTGGCCGCCGCGGTCGCGCTCACCCAGGCGGTATTGCCGCAGATGCGCCAGCAGCGCCGCGGCGCGATCGTCCAGCTGAGCAATCTGGGCGGCCAGATGTCGTTCGCAGGGTTCTCGGCGTACAGCGCGACGAAGTTCGCCCTGAGGGCTGGTCGGAGGGTCTGGCCGACGAGGTCCGCCCGTTCGGTGTCAACGTGCTGATCGTCGATCCGCACCGGCCTGTTCGACCCGACGCGCCGGATGTTCAGCACCGACCAGGGGGTCGACGCCGCGCTCAGCCATCTCGACGCGGTGCGCGCCGACATCGGCGGCTGGGAGACAGCGGCACGGACACAGCGCTCGGCACCGCCAGGACGTCGTAGCGCCCGTCCACCGACGCGGCGGCAGAGACCACAGATCCTCGTAGTGCCGCTGGCCATGGGCGACGCCGGGTGATGGTCTACTCGGCGGGCAGTACATCGGCCTCCCAGGGGTTGACCAGCTCCAAGCCCAGGCCGGTGAAGTCGCTGGTGTTGCGGGTAGCCAGGACGGCAATGCGGGATCGACAGATAGCCGCGATCTGGGCGTCGAAGCCGCTGATCGGAGTCCCGGCTTGTTCACGCTCGACCACGAGGCTGGCGTAGTGGCGGGCCGCCGTGACGTCGAAGGGCAGGACTCTGTCCTGGAACGCCGAGAAGACATCGTCCGCGGCTGCCATCAGCAACTCGCGGCGGCGGCCAGATGGCAGTCGGACAATGCCGTAACGGACCTCGGCCACGCTTATCGAGGTCGTGTTCAAGGCGTCACCGGGTCGGCTGGTTACCCACCTTACGACGCGGTCTGCTGGTACTGCGCGCATGAGCTCGGAGATGACATTGGTATCGAGAACGATCATTCTGAGGGTGGCACCCGGTCACGTGAACAGGTCCGCCGCCCGCGGTGCCTGTGTCCGCGCTGGCAGCTGGAGGTCGACGCCACCAAGCGCGCCGAACCGGGCGAGCAGGGTCTGAGCGAAACCGGCAGCGTCCTCGGGCTCGCTGACCGCCTCGGTGAGGATCGCACGGATCTCGGCCTCCATCGAACGGCCGTGGTGCGCCGCACGTATGCGCAGTCGCTCCCGCACACCGTCATCGAGGTCTCGGATGCTGACCGCAGCCATCGGGACCACCTCCTGATAGCAATGCTAGCACGGGCGGACTCCGGCGGCACCGTCGCGCCGCCGGTCAGATAGTCATGCGGCTACTGCTGGCTGTTCGAATATCAGGTCGGTTCCGTCGACGGTGGTCGACACGCCGATCGGGAAGGTGGGCAGCGGGTCGGTGTGACCGCCTTCGACGTGCGCGAGGACGGGATAGCTGCCGGCAGCCACGTGGTGCAGGACGAGGCGGTGATAGTCGTTGCTGGTGTTGTCGTCGAACCGGTAGGGGCAGATAGGGCTATCAGCGGTGCTGTGATCATTGGAACGCGCGCGTCAGCTGGAGGAAGTCGCAGGCTTCGTCATCGGACTGGCATTCGCGGCTTTGACCCCGCTTCCTCCGTCCCCCGCGTCCCGACGGGAACCCTGTCCGCATGGCGAACGGGTGGACGACCGACCCGGACGACCGGACCCGCAATGTGGACAGCCCGCGATCAGGCGGACGCGGACCGTTCCATCCCACTCCATGTTTCCGAGACCGGCTGGTCCAGCACTATCCCAATGAGCCGCGCCAACGGGTCGTTCGTCAGCAGCTCGTCAGCCTCGTCGATCTGGCTCAAGTGAAGTCCCACCGTCATCACGATAGCCACAGGCCCAGCCGTCGATCCGCTGGCCAGCACAGCGCGGTCGACGTCGTCCGTACTATCGTGAGTCGCTGACCGAACGGCTACGTGAGCGCATCGCTGGGCGGGCGCCCGCGCAGCAGCGCGATGTCGGCAAGGCAGCCCCACCGAGCGCCAAGCTCACCGCCAGATCCGTCAGCACCTTCGCGATCATGCCCCGCCGCCAGCGCCCGTCACGGCGCCAGTGCCGCCACCCGGCCCGGACACCCGAACCGTCTCGGAGCAGCAACCCATCCGCCGATGACATGACATCCCGCCCGCGACAATGTCGACACGGACAGACCCAGACGCACGACGGCGAACAGGGCAGTTCGGCCCGAGGCAGGGGTCAGCCGCGCTGGAAGGCGCTCCGGTGGGCTTCGAGCCAGGAGCGCAGCGACCGGGCCCGGTGACCGGTGATCCACTCGACCGTGTTGGTGACGGGGGCGGTCTGGCCGATGGTCGCCGCGGCCACGTCGAGCAGCGTTGCCAGGATCGGACGGGGAATTCGGCCCTGGTCGAGGTCCAGTGCCTCCTCCCGGGTCACGTCCTCGACGGTGACGTCGGCACCGAGCACGTCGCCGATGATCGCGACCGCGTCCCGCAGGCGCATCGGCTCCGGTCCCGTGAGGATCTGCATCCGGGAACGGAAGGTCTCCTGGGTAAGGAGGTGGGCGGCGACCTCGGCAATGTCGTCGGGATGGATCGGCGTGACAGGGCGTCCGCGAACGCCATCGCGACCCGTCCGCTGGTCTGGATCTGATCTGCCCAGTCGCGCCGGGTATTGGTCGCGAGCCAGCTCGGGTAGAGCACCGTGTGCGAGAGACCCGACTCGGCCACGGCCCGCTCGATCCCGCGGTGAATTTGCCCGATGGGCCGGTCGAACTCCCCGACCTCGTAGGCCGCCGGCGAGGACAGCAACACCACGTACTGCACGCCCGCGTCCACGGCCGCCGCCACGAAGGCCTCGACAGTACCGATCACCGGATAGAGGAAGACGGTCTCGACCCCTCGCAGCACCTTCGCCGCCGACGGCCCGGGGTCGGCAAGGTCGAGTTCGGCCAGCTCGACGCCGGCGGGCAGCCGTAGGGTCGTCGCATCACGGGACGAGCCACGAACTGGGTGGCTCGACCCGGCCAGCGTGGCAACCAGACACGACCCGATGTTCCCGCTGGCGCCTGTGACAAGGGTGGTCATGACTCTCCGATCACGCAGGTGCGACATCTGAGATTACCTTTGGATGCAAAGCATCTTTGATTGCAAAGGTAAGGGAGGCGAGGAGGGCCATGTCAAGCCGGAGCGAGGACGAGCTCGATGTGGACCAGGCTGTCCGCGCGCTGTTGCTACTGATGCCGCGGCTGGTCGGGCGGGCGAAACGGACGCCGCCGCCCGCCGAGCTCGCCGGCCTGGCGCTCGGCCCACGGCACCTGTCCCTGCTCTCTTACCTGCTGCTTGACGGCCCCACCACCGTCAACGCACTGGCCACGCGGCTGGAGGTCGCGCCCACGACCGTCAGCCTGATGGTCGCCGACCTGGACCACGCCAAGATCGTCGAGAGGCACGAGGATCCCGGCGATCGCCGACGCCGGATCGTCAGTATCACCGTCACGGGCCGCCCCGTGATCGAGGGATGGCTCGGCCCGGGCACCCGCGCCTGGCGGGAGGCGCTCCAACCGCTGACCCCGGCCGAACGCCACCTGGTCGTCAGCACCCTGCGCGCCTACGAACGCGCCGCCGGTGAGGGCGCCTCCGACCCGAGTTGAGTACGACACCACAATGCCCGCGGTGCGCGCCGAGAAGCTGACACGGTCGCCGCTGTGATCTCTGGCTCCGGCAGTCGCGGGCCGGAGCCAGGCCCCACGCGGTCAGACGGGCATGGAGCCGCCCGTCCCGCTCGTTCTTTCCGACACCCGCTGGTCCAGAACCATCCCGATCAGCAGCGCCAACGGATCGCTGGTCAGCAGGTCGTCTGCCTCGGCGATCTGGCCCAGATGCAGGCTCACGCGGTTCACGGTAGCCGGATCGTTCAGGATGCCTTACCACGGCTCGTACCGCCTCGAGGGCTGACGCGGGCGCCTGGACCTGCCCTACCTGCCCTGGACTGACGGTCCCCGGCACGGCCGGCGTGCCGCTGGTGTCGTCCAACCCGCGCCTGCGGGCTTCAAGGGCAGGCACGAGGTCCGTATCACGGCTGAACAGGACTCCGACGTCGCAGGCGCTCTCACAGGCACGATGCACGAAGTCCCGTACTCCCACCAGATCGCTTCGCGATCTGGTGGGTCCCCCGGCGGGGACAACCGTAGCCGACGACGTCGCGACGGCCACATCGCTGGTAGCGACGCATGTTGCGCGCATGATCGCCCTTTGACGTCATTGGAACGTGATTTCAACGTTAGAATGACGTCATGACTACTGCTGAAGAGATCACGACCAACCTCACCATCCGGGCGCTCCCGGCTCGGGTGCGCGCCACTCTGGCCGCACGGGCGAAAGCACGCCGGCAGTCGCTGAACGCCTATGTGCTCGACGTACTCAGCCGCGAGGCGACTACCCCGACCATGGACGAGGTGCTCGTCGACATCGACAACACTCGCGCCTCCGTAGGGCTTACCACGGACGACGCGGTCGCCGCCGTACGCGCGGTCCGTGATGCGGAGGAGGCGCGGTGGGGCTGATCGTCGTCGACGCATCCGTGATCGTCGATCTACTCGCGGGAGACGACAGCCCTCGACGCAAGGCGGCGAGGGATCGGATGGCCGGCGGCGACACCTCCTACGCCCCCGCTCACCTGGACATCGAGGTTATCTCGGCACTCCGCAGCCTGGCCAGACGTACAAGCGGTCTCGCCGAGCACGCCCCGAATCTCCTCACCAACCTGATCCGTCTACCGATCCGTCGCGAACTGCTCGGCGGGCCGACCGCCCAACGCGTCTGGGAACTTCGACAAAACATGACCGCCTACGACGCCGGTTACGTCGCACTGGCTGAAAAGATCAACGCCGTCCTTCTCACCTGCGACGCCAAGTACGCCGCCGCGGCTGGCCCCCGCTGCGCCATCGAACTGATCACATAGGTCGTCATCCTTCGGGAGCCCGTGCCCTAACGATACGTCACCAGGAATACGCGGACCACCCAATCCCACTATCCCACTCCATGGTTCCGATACTGGCTGGTCCAGGACCATTCCGATCAGCAGCGCCAACGGGTCGTTCGTCAGCAGCTCGTCCGCCTCGTCGATCTGGCTCAGGTGCAGGCCCATGGCCGATACCTCCTTGGCGGCAAGCCAGACCCCGTCGATCGTGCACGTCATGGGCACTAGCCGCCGCCCCAACGCCAACCACAGGCGGACGCAGAGCCGGTCCGGCGCCTGCACCCAGGGCCTGGATGCGGGGTACCTGACACAGCCTAACAAGGCTCCTACAGCCTCACAACATCATGCTAGGCTATGTCAGGCTCACTGGGAGGCTGACACATGCAGGCAGCAGAACTGGCCGAGTTGGTTGCCGCGCTTCGCCGGATCGGTCGCGACGACGCAGGACTTGAGGTCAAGCTGGCGTCAACCGACAAACTGCCCAATGAGACCGCACAGACCCTGTGCGCATTCGCAAACACTCCAGGCGGAGGCACGCTGATCTTAGGCCTCGACGAGGGACGCGGGTTCGCGACCACCGGTTGCGAGTACGCCGCGAAGCTTTCCGCCGACATCGCGGGACTGTGTCGAGATGCCCTCCATCCACCCCTCGTGCCGCTGATCAGCCTGCCGCAGTTCGAGGACAGGACCCTTGTCGTCACCGAGGTGCCGGAGCTCGACGCAGCAGACAAGCCCTGTTACCTGCGGAGCAAGGGGCAGCCAAACGGTTCATATATCCGCATCTCGGATGGAGATCATCGGCTCTCGTCGTACGAGGTGAGCCAATTATTGATCAACCGGGGCCAGCCGACGTTTGATCGGGAGCCCGTCGAAGAAGCCAGACGAGTCGATCTGGACGACGAACTCGTCACGGATTTTCTGCGGGAGCTTCGCCGGTCCCGACCGACGTTGGCACGCCGGGACGACGATGATCTGCTCCATCGGTGCGGCGTGCTGGTCAAGAGCGCGCTAGATACCCAGCAGCTTGTGCCATCGCTGGGCGGGCTCCTCGCGCTCGGCCATGATCCGCAAAGTTTCGATGCGTTGCGCGGATGCGCGGTTACGGTGACCGTTTACCCAACGAAACGCAAGGGAGAGCCCGGTCCAGACGGCCAACGATTCCTGGACGACAAGATTCTGGAAGGGCCGGCCCCGATCCTCCTCGAGGAGGTTTTTGCCGTCCTGCTCGCCCGTATGAGCAGGCGCGGGATGGTGGAAGGAATTGGCCGAGAAGACCGCTGGGAGTATCCGCCGGAGGCCCTACGGGAGATCTTGGTCAACGCCGTCGCCCACCGTGACTACAGTCCGATGTCCAGGGGGACACGCATCCAGGTCGAGATGTACCCCGATCGCCTTGAAGTGATCTCACCGGGTGGGCTGTTCGGGCCAGTAACGATAGACCGGCTGGGAGATGACAACATCGCATCCGCACGTAATCGGGCGCTCGTCGATATTCTTGAGAACGTCCGTTTTCACCGAGATCGAAGGGCCCTGTGCGAGGGGCGAGCGACAGGTATCCCCAACGTACTCAGTAGCCTGCGGGAAGCTGGTCTCGTGCCTCCCGAGTTCAGGGATCGAATAAGCGATTTTCGAGTCATCCTACCGAATAGGACCTTGCTCGACGAAGGTACACGGGCCTGGCTGTACTCGCTGGTTCAACCGGGCATCTCCCCGACGCAGGAGATGGCGCTCGCGATACTTCGGACCGGCCGAGCACTGACGAGCGACGAGTACAGGATCGAACTGTCGGTAGACAGCAAAATCGCCCGCCGTGAGCTGGGGGATCTTGTCCACCGCGGTTTGGTCAAAATGGTCAACCAGCGCAGATGGGCACGGTACGTCCTGGACGACGCGGCCGAGGACTCAAATCCGACACTTTTCTCCGAGACCCCCGAGCGCCTGCCGCGACACGAATCCGCGAGGACCGCTCATAGTCAGGAGGCCCATGAGCCTAATCTGCGGAAACAGCGGGTTCTGGAACTCCTGGCCGTCGAGTCGCCCCTGACCCGCGCGGAGATCGCCGTCCGCCTTTCCCTGACCGACCGACAGGCCAGCTATGCGCTGACCAAGCTGATCTCCGACGGCCTGGTCGTCAGAACAACAGCGGCCTACAGCGACCCGAACGCCGCGTACCGGCTCACGAGCACGCCGGCCTGAGTACCAGGGGACACTTCGTGGTCGCGAGCGACATGTTCGTTCTCTCCGGACTCTGTTGGTCTAGCACCATGCCAATCAACAGTGCCAACGGATCGTTGGTCGGCAGCTCGTCGGCCTTGGCGATCTGACCCAGATGCAGTCCCACCACACAACCGTAGGCGACCAAGCTGCTCGTCGGCGTCGGCGTCGGCGTCGGCGCGGGCCGTAGGCCAGTTGAGGCGGTTGACTCTCCAGTTGGTGGAGGCTCAATGATCGGTTCCATGATGATCGGCCAGCTTGCGGTGAGCACCGGGCTCTCGGTACGGACGTTGCGGTTCTACGCCGACGCCGGAGTGCTGCCCGAGCAGGGACGCACGACGGCGGGATACCGGCTGTTCGGGCCCGACGCCGTGGCCCGGGCGCGGCTCATCCGCACCCTGCGCGAGCTCGGCGTCGGCCTGGACGACATCAAGCGGGTGCTCAGCGCCGAAACGTCGCTGGATGAGGTGGCCGCCGAGCACGTACACGCCCTCGACGCCCAGATTCGCGTGCTGCGACTGCAGCGCGCGGTACTGCGCGCCTTCATCGGATCCACCGACCCCGAGGAGCTCCAACGTATGACCGACCTGACCAACCTGACGACCGAACAACGTCGGCGGATCATCGACGACTACCTCGACGCTGTCTTCGGCGACAACCCCAGCGCTGTCGCCGACAAGCTGGCCATGGGCGCACCCGAGCTGCCCGAGGACCCGACCCCGGAGCAGGTCGCAGCCTGGGTGGAGATCGTCGAACTGCTGCGCGATCCCGACTTCATCGCCACCAGCCGCCGGATGGCCGAACGAGCCCGCGCCGAAGGGCCAGAACCGGACGTGGCGCAGTTCGAGGTCGGCAAGGCTGTCGGCGAACTCGCCGGTCCCGCCGCCCGGGCCGGGGTCGACCCCGCCTCCCCTGAGGCCCTGACCGTGGTCGAGCGTCTCGAAGCCCTCGGCCCGACCCCGTCGGAAGACCGCACGCACGTGGCCGACCGCATAGAAGCCTTCACCGACCGCCGCGTCGGCCGCTACTGGACCCTCGTCGGCATCATCAACGGCTGGGCCCCCAACCAGGCCCCCAACGACATCATCGGCACCTGGGAGTGGTACGCCCGAGCCCTGCGCGCCCACGCCTGACGCCCGGACCCTCGCGGCTCCTCCGCCCGAGCGTCCGCCCCAAGGCAGGCGCTCGGGCGAAGATGAGCGCTGACGACTACCACCCGAGCGCTGCCACCCGTAGGGATAGGAGGTCTTCGGCGAGGTCGACGTTGGCGCCGAGAGCGGCGAGTCGCCCCAGCCGCCCGTTGTGTTCGACCCTCGTGAGCTGGCCGATGCGGTCGTCACCGCTGGCTGGGGTGGCCATGGCAGTGCCAGTTCAACACCGGGGCGGTCGCGTGAGACGCGGACGACCTGCTGATCGACGTGCCGACTAACCGTCGCGGTCTGGTGGTACGGCTAGTCGCCACAACGCGTTCCGAGATCGGGGCGCCCCTATCAGCTCGGCCTGCCCGATCCGACGCAGCCGCGCAAGCGTCTGGCGGGCCTGCTCGTCGGTAAGGCCGGCCCGGCGGGCAATGTCGACGCGGCTGGCCGGTGTGCTGGTCAACACAGCCAACACAAGGTCATTCCGTGTCCGTCCGCGGTCAAGCTGCTTCGTTGCCCGGCCGGCGTGGGGACTCAGCCGGTAGGTGGCGCTTCCCCGGTCTCCTTCCTGCACCAGCAAGCCGCGGGCGCGCAGTTCTTTGAGTTGCATGGTCGCCGTTCGACTGTCCGCGACGCCGGTCGCACCCCGGTAGCTGACGTTGGTCAAGGTCTCCCCGCGGCGAGTGAGCGCCAGCGCGGTGAGCTGCGCACCCGTGAGCCCGGCGATGTTCAGCGTGGACAACCAGTCCCTGGTCTCCTCGTCGAGCAGCGCGTGGTTGGGAATCGTCACGGTGAAGGCCGCGATGTCGTCCTCGAAGACCGGCGGCTCCATGCCCGCCTCGGCGAGCGCCGCACGGACGCGCGCGATGCCGGTGCCTCGGTTCTCGCACACTGTCCGGCCTGGATCGAGCGGGGTGTCCTCCAGGATCTTGAGCAGGACAGAATTGCGTGATGACGGTGGCACTGTGCCGAGTCCAAGCTCTCGTAGGCTCACTGGTCCAAAGAGCCCGCCCGGGTTCCGGATCTGCAGCCGGTCAGGGTAGAGCTCTACCTGAATCTGAGCACCCTGGGCTGACGGCGAGTAGTCACGGTGCACCAGGCTGTTCACCAGGGTTTCTCGGAGCACCTCCTCGGGATACTCCCATTCATCAACACGAAACATTCCGGCGATAATTCCGCGCTGCTTCATGTGCCGTTTCAGGATTCCTATGACATCGCGCACGATCACAGGTATCGGACCGTCTACGGAACGGTTGTCCAGGAACCGCTCCCCACGCGGCCCCGGCCGGGCAGGATCAGGCGTCGGGAAGACCACCACCGTGGCGTTCAGTTGCGGGAAGTACTGCTGCGGATAAACTCCGAATGCCAGTAGGCCGGCGAGTGTGGGCCGAGGACCGTCGTCGGTCTCCCGGAACACGTTCAGAAGGCGCAGGACCTCCGCGTCAGACTTTTCCCCGAACACACTCCGTTGCTCCCGGACCCGGGCGATAAAGGCACGTAGCCGTTGCGAGTCGAGATCATCCTGTGTTGCCTCCGGCACGACGGAGGCATCATGCCGTGCCGGGGCCCGGTTCTCGAGGAGGAGCTGGACCTCGTATGCCGATAGCTTTCGGTCGCCGTCCGACATGCGGATGAAGGATGCGTCCCACGGGGCAAGCCGCGCCAGGTGGCAGGGCCGACGGTCCCGTGGAATCGGCGGTACATAGGCATAGAGAACCTTCGAGCCACCCATGTCCACGATGTCGACCAACGGTGCGACCGTTGGGTCCATAGCGCGACACAACGTGACGAAGCTATCCCGAATTGACTCCGGATCCACCAGTCCCGAGACCGCGAACGACGCCTTCTCGTCCACGCCGAGAAGGACCGTCCCGCCCTCACCGTTCGCGAATGCGCTGATCGTCTCGTGCAACGACTGGGGCATGCCGCCCCTGGCCTTCTTGATCTCGAACCGATAGTTGTCGTTGCCGAGCCGAGCCAGGTCACCGAGTGTACGGGCCACTGTCTCGCGGTCCATGACTCCCCATCAGGATGCCTTCGACGCATCAGGATGCCATCATGGTACCGCTCAGGCTGACTACCATGACTGACTACCATGAGCCCGACGCTGGACCCGGGTGGGCGTCGGCATGGCGGTGGGGGCATCGGAGTCTGATGACGGCCGTCCCTGCGGGGCATCACGGCTCGGGTGCGGGGCCTACGACCCCATCCCGCTCGTTCTTTCCGATACCCGCTGGTCCAGCACCATCCCGATCAACAGCGCCAGCGGATCGTTGGTCAGCAGCTCGTCCGCTTCGGCGATCTGGCTCAGATGCAGTCCGACGACATCACCGTAGCCGACCGCGGCGCGGCGGCCACCGGAGCCAGGTGAGTAGCGAGAAGGCGGGCGTCTCAGCCGCGGCCTTTCCTGCTCCTGGATCCGTTGGCCCGTGCGCGGCGGCGGGCGACGTCCCGCCGAGACGGCATACGTCCGCCCACCGACGGCCTCGGGCGCGCCGGAGCATCCTCGGGCCGCGAGGCCGGCTCGGCCGCCTGCCGGCCGGGCTGGGCGACCGCGTCCGGCCGATGCCTGGCAATGGTCGCCAGGCCGACCAGCGCCGCGGACCGCCCGGGCGAAACGTCACGCAGCATTCCCACCAGCGCCGCGCCTCCGCCCGGCCACCCCGCGGCCTCCTCGTCGAAGGCCGCGAGCATCGCGCGCTCCAGCGGGTCGTCCCCCGCGCCGACCCGCCCGTCGGCCTCGGACGGCCCGTCGGGGCCGGACGGCATCTCGTCGGCCAACAGTGTCGACCAGAACGCGGTCA
This sequence comes from Frankia sp. CeRuru1, assembly GCF_977966315.1. Lineage (NCBI taxonomy): Bacteria > Bacillati > Actinomycetota > Actinomycetes > Frankiales > Frankiaceae > Frankia > Frankia sp. CeRuru1. The sequence goes on along the minus strand of NZ_CDWWEW010000034.1, from coordinate 11,096 downwards.
GCTGGAGGCTGACAAGCCGATCACTCAGCAGGACCGCGCGGGCACGAGGCGGTGGCTCCACCTCACCCTGGCCTCCCCTCGACCGCCACGCCGCCAGCGCATAGGCGCCGATCGTGGGGTCCGCGACGGCCTCCCGCAACGCCGCCAGCAGATGCTCCTCGGCGCCGGGGCCGGGCAGCGGCGACGGGAGCGCGTCGTCCGGCGCCGCCTGGTAAGGCATGCCGGGGGCGAGCCGCTGCCGCGCCCACCTGTTGGTGTCGACCCCCAGCAGCTCGAAGACGGTCTGGTGCTGCCCGGGGCTCGCCGCGCACGCCGCGAACAGGTCAAGCCAGCGACGCTCAAGATCCCCCGCACCGGCCCACAGCAGCAGGCCGGCCACCCGTGCCCAGGCCGGCCAGGTCCCGAGCCATCGGGCCATCACCGCCGGCTCGGCGGCGGCTACCTCGCTCAACGTCGGAACGTCCCAGCCGGCCTGGCTCGCGAGACTGCCCATCACCCGCTCGCCGAGCCTGGACAGCATGATCGTGTCCCCGGCCCGGCAGACGAGGCCCAGCCCCGCCATCCGGTCGGCGACAAGCGCCGTCAGCCGCGCCTGCCGTGCGAGCTCGACGCGCTCGTCGGCGTCGAGCGGCTCGTCCAGGCCGATCAGGCGGTCCAGCTCGTCGTCCTCCGGCAGCGCGTACGCGCCCGGGGCAAGCGGGTCCAACGCCCGCATGCTCATGGCCGGTGACGCGCCCGGGTCCTCCGGGCCCGCGGGCGGTACCGGAAGGACCGGCTCCCGCGCACGCCGGATGACCCAGTCCAGGCCGATAGCCGCCAGACGTGCGACGGAGGCCGTCCCCTGCTGGCCGAACAGCTCGAGCAGGACCGGGACGTCGCCGTCGACGACCCGCTCGTCGCCCTCGTCCGAGGCGAACTCGTCGGGTTCAAGGAACGGACCGTCGTCCTCGTCCGACGCGAGGAACGGGTCGTCGTCCTCGCCCAGACCAGGCGTGTCCGGCTTACGCTCGCCCCGCTCGCCCCGCTCGGCGCCTTCGGCCGGCTGGCGGACGCCCTGGTCGCCGGCCTGCCTGTGACCGTCCCCGGTCAGGTCGGCGGCCATCGTGCGCACGGCCGCGTAGCTCGTCACCGCGAGGTTCAACAGGTCGTCGGCGTCGCCCTCCCGCCATATGGACCACGCCTCGCCCGCGGCCACCCGGCCGTCCTGGACGCGAAGCATCGAGACGGTCCAGGCGAACCGCGCGACGCGCTCCATCACCGACTCCGGCAGACCCAACTGGGCAGCCGTGTCCCCGAGGTGCCGGCCAAGCTCCGCCTCGCCGGCTCCGCCCCGCCTGTCCACCCAGCGGGCGAGGCCCGCCGCGGCCGAGAGCAGGGGAGCCGAGCGGACGAGCGCCGCGGTATCCGCTGTATCCGCGGTGTCGCCACCGTTGACGCCTGGAACAGGCACGCGTGGCGCCAGCGGCGCCAGGTCGAGGACCGGCGGCAGGCACCCGCCGTAGTCTTCCCGACGGTCGCTCAGCTCCGCCACGATCGGGCCGACCAGGATGTCCTCCGACGGCGCAAGATCGCGGAACTCCTCCCGCAGGGCCTTGCTAAGCCCCGCCGCCGTGACACCATCGATCACGCGGTCCACCCAGGCCTCGATCCGCGCCAACGCGGACTCGTCTGTGCCGTCCTCCTGATAGAGGTACGGCAGGTAGAAGGCTCTGACGCCAAGCTCCACGCCGGACCGCACGGTTTCGGAGAGCTGGCCGACGACTGCCGCGCGCGCGTGCCGCGTGGACGCCGCCCTCGTCGGCTCGGTCTCGTCGGGAGCGGTCGTCGCGGCGAGAAAGGCGGCCTTCCGGTCCGCCAGGGGACGCCCGCGGTAACGCGCGAGCCAGACGCGTACGGCGGACTCGTCGGTGACCTCAACGCCTTCGTCACGCATGAGCCGGGCGTAGAAACGCTCCCAGGTCGTCCGTTCCGGCGCGAAGAGCGCCTCTTCGTAGTCCGCGGTGGCCTCGTCGACAGCCGCGTGGAGCTTCGCCAGTTTCTTCGCGCTCAGCAGGCGAGCCGCGTGCTGCTCGTCCGCCAGAGCCTTCAGCACGCGAGCGCAGACTGCCAGGTCGTCCCGGGCCGGCGCCGCGAGCGTCGCGAGGCTCCCGGTCAGGATCTCCCTGGCCAGCGCCGCGGTGATCTCCGGCAGCCCGGCCCGCACCCGCGAGTCCCTGTGCAGCAGGACGACCGCGACCGTCGTGACGGCCGGCCCGGCCGGCAGGGCCTGGCCCCGGACCTCGGCCGAGCGAAGGAAACGGTCGACACCGACGCCGAGCACCTCGTCAAGCCCTGTCACCTCGTCATGTCCGGTCATAGCCCAGAGGTTTACCAGAGTTGGGTGAATCAGCCGCCGAGCGGTCGCAGCGGCCAGGCAACGAGAAGACACGGGGTGCCGGGTGCTCCGGTGGCCACCCCTCCGCCAGCGGCGCGGCCTGTCCGAGGGCCCCGCCTCGGCGAACGGTGCCGCGCCGTCCACATCCGCTCGGCCGTCCGCGCTCCGCCGCGAGCCGGGCCGAGGCGGTACGCGGTCAGGCAGGGCGGACCGCCCCGTTCCGCTCGTCCTTTCCGAAACCCGCTGGTCGATTTTCGCCCGCGGCGCCACCCACCCAGTGGGTCACGGACCGAGAAGTGCCAGCGGGACCACGGCGACGTCATCACGTCGGCGGTAGGCATGTTCACCCGCATAGATCACGAGGGCGTCGATCAGGTCTTCTCCGATGCGGTCTCGTAGCCAGTTCAGGTGCCTGACGTCGGAGTCCTCGACCCGGTCCGCCAGTTTCACCTCAACCGCCAGCACGCGGCCGTCCGAGTGCTCGACTATCAGGTCGACCTCGTGGTCGTTGTTCTGGGTGCGCAGGTGACCTACCCGGGCCTCGGCGGCCTCGGCGTAGGTATGCAGGCTGAGCGCGGCGAGATGCTCGAACAGAGCCCCCAGAATCGTGCCTGCCGACAGGACGGTGCTGCCCTGCTCGGCCCGCAGCAGCGCGGAGTCGTCAAGTCCGAGCAGCCGCGCGGCCAGCGCCGGGTCCGCCAGATGGTGCTTGGGGGACCGACCGAGCCGCTCAAGATGGTTTCGGGTAGGAATCCACGGCGGTACCGCGTCGAGCAACCACAGCGACGACAGGGCGTCACGATAGGCGAGAGTGGTCTCCTTGGCCGGCTTGTTACCCAGGCCGGGAGTCGCCGCATCCAGGATTTTCGAGTAGGCCGTCGTCGTCGACGTGGCTGCGGCATAGGCGGCGAGCCAGGCGCGCAGCACCGTCGGCCGCCGGATCGGGTAGCCCTGCTCGGGGAACTCCCGTTGAACGACGTTGTCCAGGTACGCATCCAGCTCGGCTCGACGCGCCCGCGGTGGCAGGCCGCGGAGGGCGGGAAAGCCTGATGCGGTGATCTCCTCGACGTAGTCCGTCAGCCGAAGCGAGGTGGCACCACCGATATCGCTGTTCCCGTGGAGAAGCGCGGCGAGGCTCACCGTCGGCGTGTCGACGTCTCGCTCGGCCATGCTCAGCGGGCGCATCCGCAACGGCACGATCCGCCCCGCGCCCGAGTGGACCACTGCCCCCCGCGGTGCGGAACTGCCCGCGATGATGAAGTGACCGGCCGGCGAGCCGGCGTCGACCGCGCGCCGCACGTGGTCCCACACCTCGGGAAGGCGCTGCCACTCGTCGACCAGGACCGGCCCCGGCAGCCGGGTCAGGACGGTCGGATCGGCGGCCATGATCTCACGCTGGCCGGGAAGGCTGAGATCGATGATCGACTCTGCGCGCCGCATCGCGGTCGCGGTCTTGCCCACCGCCTTCGGCCCGTGGATCGACAGAGCGCGAAGATGCGGCTGAAGTGCGTCCAGTGTGTCGTCGAGGACACGACGCCGATAGTCGACCACATCTCTACTCTACCATCAGCAGATACTCTACTCTTCCGATAGCAGGCTCACGGATCTGCCGATCCGACCTCGCAGGCAGCCCGCGACGGAGGGCAGCAGGGGGTACAAACGCGGTGCCGCGGACCAAAGCCTGGCGCTACTTGTCAGATGGGTGCGGACCGTCCCGTCCCACTCCACCTTTCCGAGACTGGCTGGTCCAGCACCATCCCGTTCCTGGGTCACCGAAGTTCAACCGGGCAGGACTGCCGCTGCCCCGGCCGAAGTCCCGGTACGCCTGCCGGGCGAGAACCGCGTGCTCCTCGGTCACCGCGACCACGTCTATACCTGCCACTCGCACCAGTTCATCGAACCGACGGCTCGCGACCGGGTCGCGCGCCGTCGACCACCACCGCGGCCGCTATCTGACGACCCAGGGCAACGATGCGGGCCACTCGCCGCTCACCTTCGTCGCGGTCGGCGCGCATCCGCTCCGGGCGTTCCCGGACAGCGACGAGCACGGCCGTCGTGACGGCGCTCAGCTGAGACTCCAGCGCTCGGGATGCAACCGGCGATGTCGAGAACCCGCGGCTGGCTCCGTCCCTGCGGTGAACGCGACCAAAATGGGCCGCACCAGCACCGAGGAGAAACACGATGGCTAAGTACTTGCTGCTCAAGCACTACCGCGGCGCTCCGGCTTCGGTCAACGACGTGCCCATGGACCAGTGGACGCCGGAGGAGATCTCGGCGCACGTGCAGTACATGAACGACTTCGCGGCCCGGCTCGAGGGGACCGGCGAGTTCGTCGACAGTCAGGCGCTTGCCCCCGAGGGGACGTTCGTCCGGTACGACGGTGAGGGGCGCCCGCCGGTCACCGACGGCCCATTCGCCGAGACCAAGGACCTCATCGCCGGCTGGATGGTGATCGACGTCGACAGCTACGAGCGCGCCATCGAGCTGGCCGGGAACCTGTCGGCCGCCCCTGGGGCGGGCGGGAAGCCGATCCACGAGTGGCTCGAGGTGCGCCCGTTCCTGGCCTCGCCGCCCACCATCACGGAGTGACCTCTCAGCTAAACGAGGCCCTGCTCCGGAGCATCACGCCGAGCGTGCTCGGGATCCTCGTCCGCCGCGGAGCCGACTTCGCGGCGGCCGAGGACGCCATGCAGGACGCGCTGGTCGAGGCGGTCCGCGTCTGGCCGGCCGACCCGCCGCGGGACCCGAAGGGCTGGCTGGTCACCGTGGCCTGGCGCCGGTTCCTCGACGCGACCCGGGCGGACGCCGCCCGCCGCCGGCGTGAGGACCTCGTCAGCGAGGAGCCGGCGCCCGGGCCCGCAGTGGACGACACGCTCCAGCTCTACTTCCTGTGCGCCCACCCGTCGCTGACGCCGCCGTCCGCGGTCGCGCTCACGCTGCGCGCCGTCGGCGGGCTGACCACCCGCCAGATCGCCCAGGCCTACCTGGTGCCCGAGGCGACCATGGCGCAGCGCATCAGCCGTGCCAAGCGCACCATCTCCGGCGTGCGGTTCGACCAGCCCGGCGACGTCGCCACCGTGCTGCGCGTCCTCTACTTGGTCTTCAACGAGGGCTACTCCGGCGACGTCGACCTCGCCGCCGAGTCCATCCGGCTCACCCGGCAGCTCGCGGCCGCGGTCGACCACCCCGAAGTGGCGGGGCTGCTCGCCCTCATGCTGCTCCACCACGCCCGGCGCGCCACCCGGACCGCGCCCGACGGCAGCCTGGTGCCGCTCGCCGAGCAGGACCGCGGCCGGTGGGACACTGAGTCGATCGCCGAGGGCGTCGAAATCCTGCAGGCGGCCCTCGCCCGCGACCGGCTGGGCGAGTTCCAGGCCCAGGCCGCCATCGCGGCACTCCACGCTGACGCGCCCACCGCCGAGGAGACTGACTGGGTGCAGATCGTCGAGTGGTACGACGAGCTCGCGCGCCTGACCGACAGCCCGGTCGTCCGGCTCAACCGGGCAGTGGCTGTCGGCGAGGCCGACGGCCCGCGCGCCGGGCTGGCGGCGCTCGCGGCGCTGGACGACTCGCTGCCCCGCCACGCCGCGGTGGCGGCGTACCTCCACGAGCGCGACGGCGACCTGGCGACGGCGGCACGGCTGTACGCCGAGGCGGCCCACAAGGCACCCAACCTCGCCGAGCGCGATTACCTGACGCGCCAGGCCTCCCGGCTCAACGCCCGCCGGTGCCGCTGACGGTCGCGCTCGGATTTATGTCACGCATTGCATCCTGAGCGGCAGCAAGCGTCCCCACCGCCGCCTGCCGAGCATCCGCCCGAGCAGACCACCGGCGGACACCGGCGGACACCAGCGGACACCGGCGGACACCGGCGGACGCAGCTCTAAACGGGCGACAGGTTCAGCCGGGCGAAACCCTCCTGTCGTTGGTACGGAAAGTACGGGTAGGGAGCGGTGCGGGCACTGGCCTCGTCCAACCGTGCTATCTGTCCCGTGCTCAGCGACCAGCCGACCGCCCCGAGGTTTTGCCGGAGTTGTGTCTCGTCGCGCGCGCCGATAATGACGGAGGACACCGTGGGCCGCTGGAGCAGCCAGTTCAGCGCGATCTGCGGCACGGCCCGACCAGTCTCCGCGGCGATCTCGTCGAGTGCGTCGACCACGGCGAACAGATATTCGTCGTCCACAGGCGGGCCGTAGTCCGCGGTGGCGGGTAGCCGGCTGTGCGCGGGCAGGGACTGGGCGAAGGCACGGCGGTCCACCAGGCCCTGGGCACACAGCCGGCGTAGCGCTTCGGTGAGCACTTGTCGCTCATGCCGCCGATTGCGGCACGCAGCTCGCGGCGCCGACGGGGGCCCGGGCGAAGGGCCGCTAGGACGACGGGGTCCCAGGTATGGGCGAACAGATCGGTCGCCGCCCGGATGCGGCAATCCGCGATCAGTTCCTCGCAGTGGCGTCCATGCTCGCTCATCCGCGCCATCGTCGCAGGTTCGGTACGCACCGATTCCAGGCCCCAGGGTAGATCGTCAGCTCCAAAGCAGCGCTGTACATGTAGTAACGTAGAGCGTATGACAGCGGCGGCAGATGACGGACGGCTCCGGGTGGGTATGCGCGAGCTCTCCCAGCGGACCGCCCGCGTGCTCGCGCTGGTCCGCGCGGGTGAGACGGTCGAGGTGACCGACCGGGGCAGGACCGTCGCGAGGATCGTCCCGGCGGCGGACGACCGCTATGAGCAGCTTGTCGCCGCCGGTCTGATCCGCCAGGCCACCCGTCCGTTCAACCTCGCGCACCTGCCGGAGCCGGCGGCAAACCCGACCGGCCGCTCCACCGACTCATGGCTCGCCGACCTGCGCGGCGAAGGCTGATGCCGACTCGGATCTATCTCGACACATCCGCCCTGGCCAAGGTGTTCATCGCCGAGAAGGAGTCGGGTGACCTTCGTCAGTGGCTCGCCGAGCAGAAGGAGCCACTGCGTCTCGTCTCCTCGGTCCTGCTCGCCGTCGAACTGACCCGGCTGCTCAGCCTGGTGAACCCGGCCCTGCTCGGCCCGGCGGAGTCCTTCCTGTCGACCGATGTGGATCTTGTACAGATCGCTCCACCGCTGCTCGCCGACGCGGCCCGCGTTCCACCGCCCCGGCTGCGCACCCTCGACGCGATCCACCTGGCGACAGCACTCGAACTCAAGGACTCCCTGGACGTCGTCCTCAGCTACAACAAGCTCCTCACCGAAGCCGCTGACGCATCCGGTCTGCCGGCCGTGTCACCCGGCGCCGGCCGCTAGATCGTTCGAGCGGCGGCCGGCAGCGCGTTCGTTCTTCCCGCAACCCGCTGGTCCAGCACCATCCCGATCAGCAGCGCCAACGGGTCGTTGGTCAGCAGCTCGCCAGCCTCGTCGATCTGGCTCAGGTGCAGGCTCATGCCATCACCCGTAGCGCCGACTGAGAGCGCACGACGCAGCGCGGCCCACGAGAATCATGCCACCGAACACCGGGCCAGCCCCGTCGGCGACATCGGCCACCCCTCTGTTTCCAGGCCAACACTGTGGTCCGCTGTCCGGGGCTGCGAAGGGCGGCCATGACGGCGGGAGCAGAATTGACTCATGAGCCCAACCAGCCGTGGTCGCAAGATGGCTGGGCCCGCAGGACGCCAGCGAGTTCGACCCGGTCGATTTCGACGCCGAAGACGTGAACAAGGCGCTGTCCACCATCCGATAACACCTCGGTCGGCAGGTTGACGTATCCCCCGGCACCAGCAACGTCGCGGCGTCTCCGGCCCACGTGACGCACAGACGCCTGGACGACACCTCGTTGCCAGACCCATACCGCCGGTGGATTCTTGGTCACCTCACCACCTCACCACACCGCCTGGAATTCGGGGGAACTACATGCCACCGGACCCGACAGACGTCACTCATCCCGCCTTTCTCGCCAACTATCTTGCTAGCCTTCCCCGGCCGGAACACGTACATGGCGACCCGGCCCGCAGTATCCGCGAGGACGACTTCGACGGTCACCACGTCGTCATCACGACCACCTACGAGATCACCGTCGACGGCCGGCCATTGAACGTCCACATTGGGGTTTCCAAAGACGGCACGGCACACTGCCACGGCCTGCCCAACTATCAGATCCCCTCGGTCGTCGACCTGGTACGCCTGATCATCACCGCCTTCCCCGAGGAGTTCTCCCCCGGAGCCTCGGGCGACGACCACGGCCCGCACGGCGGTCCGGGCGAGCACCATCACCATGACGCCCACGGCGCCCACGGCGAACTCCCGGAAGGGGCATGACATGGCGGTCGTCCGGCGCGACATCCTTCTCGACCACGACGCGAGAAAGGCCTACATTCGCGGAATCAAGCTCCTCAAACACGAACCTACGACGCTGCGCACGAATCAGTTCGGCCTCCCCGGTCCGAGCCGACCGGTACGGACCTACGACCTGTTCGTCATCTGGCATGTCATCGCGATGAACACCCCCGTCCCCCCGGGAGGGTCACCGAGCAACCGCAACGCCGCGCACGCCGGCCCCGTCTTCCTGCCCTGGCACCGAGTCATGCTTGGCTGGCTGGAAGTGCACCTCCAGCGCGTTCTCGGCGACCCGAACTTCGGGCTGCCGTACTGGGACTGGGCGCGCGACGGGACACCCTCCGCTCCCGGCACGGCACCGAACCCCGCTGCTTCGGCGCTGTGGCGGAACACCCCGGACGGTTTCGGGGGCCAGGGCACCCCGATCCCCGGCGGTGCGTTCTTCTTCGACCCCGCCGACCCGACCAGCTTCCGGGTACGGATCTCCACCAGCAGCAGCGGCGCGCTCCAGCAGGTTATCGAACGCGGCGTGCGGCGGAGATTCGGCAGCGCCACGTTCGGATCGTCGATCCTGCCGAGCAACGCCGACCTCACCGCAGCCTTCGACACCGTCGCCGATCCGACACTCGCGAGCTACGACGAGGCTCCCTTCAACGTGAGTTCGCGGGGGTTCCGCAACCGTCTCGAAGGCTTCATCGGCACCGGACTGCACAACCAGGTCCACCGCTGGGTCGGCGGGGGCAGGGACATGTCGTTGGCGTCGTCCCCCAACGACCCGGTCTTCTTCGTGCACCACTGCAACGTCGACCGCGTCTGGGAGGGTTGGATGCGGCGTCACGGCCGCGTGTACCAGCCGGACATGACCGCCCCGGCAAGCCTCCTCGGCCATCGGATCGACGACCCGCTGGTCTCCCCGTTCGCCCCGTCGAGCACGTCGAGCACGCCGGCGACCCCCCGCAGCGTGCTCGACATGACCGGCACCTACACCTACGACGTCCTGCCCTGAAACATCGCCTGTTGACCGACGAGCAGGTCCCGGGGATTCACCGAGGACGGCTTCGGTCCATTTGCATCCGGCTGCATCCGGCTGCCCGCGGCCTTTCCGCGGGCAGCCGCGGACGAGGGCTGGGCCTACCCGACTGACGGCGGCTGTCCGGATGCCGCGCTCACCGCGGACACGGGAGCCGCGGCCGGCCTGGTCGCGATGACGACGGTGGCGTTCAGGTCGGCGGAACCGGCGACCGTGGGGATCAGGCCGGCCTGGGCGGTGGCTTCGACGATCGACGCTGCCTGCCGCTCGCCGGTCTCGACCAGCAGGTGACCGCCCGGGGCCAGCCACCGCGGCGCCTCGGCGGCCACCCGCCGCAGAACATCGAGCCCGTCCGCCCCGCCGTCGAGCGCCACCCGCGGCTCGTGCTCGCGAGCCTCCAGCGGCATCAGCTCAATCGCGTCGGTGGGTACATAGGGGGCGTTCGCGGCCAGCAGGTCCACGTGGCCCCGTAGGACGGCTGGCAGCGGCTCGTAAAGATCACCCTCGTAGACCCGGCCACCGGCGGAGGCGAGGTTGCGGCGGGCGCACCGCACCGCGGCCGGTTCGACGTCGGCGGCGTGCACCTCGATCCCGGGCAGGGCCGCCACCAGCGCGACCCCCACCGCCCCCGAGCCACAACACAGATCGACGACGGTGACCGGCCGGGACCGGTCGGCGACCCGTTCGACCGCCTGATCGACGAGGAACTCCGTGCGGCGGCGGGGCACGAAGCCCCCGGGGTCCACGGCTATCCGCAGGCCGTGGAACTCCGCCCAGCCGAGCACGTGTTCCAAGGGCAGGCCGGCGACGCGCCGCTGCACCATCGCGGCGAGTTCGCCCGGGGTCCGGGCCGCATCGACGAGCAGCCGCGCCTCGTCCTCGGCGAAGACGCAGCCGGCGGCCCGCAGCCTCGTGACGACGACGGACCACGGCAGGGGCGAAGATGGTGAGGAAGACGGGCGAGAAGAGGGGAGAAAGGAAGAAGAAGGGCCGGATGTCGACACGGGAAGCCTTTCGGGATGCCGAAGGGCACCCTCCCGATCGCCTACTTCGAGCGAACCGCGCGACCGCGGGAGGAGAGCACCCACCCTGACACAGCGGAAATGGGTCTCACCTCCTCAAGACGATCGCCTGTGGCAACGGCCATCCTACCCGAGCTATCTGATCCGGCTCGCCGCGGGCCGTCACCCCGGCGAACGGAAGATCCGCTCATCGCTCACCACCCTCCCGGCGGGCCTCACCTCGATCGTCCGTGCACTCACGTTCATGCGCTCCATGCCCTCTCCACGCAATGCCACTTAGGATTCGGAATGAAATAACTTGTTCACTTCGGGGCCCTCGCGAGCCCGTGACCCGCGAAGACGCATATTGGCCTGCATTACTTACTTC
>NZ_CDWWEW010000033.1:23138-23769 GCF_977966315.1 Frankia sp. CeRuru1 | reverse complement strand
CTGTCCACGCCGCGGCGGGCGATCCGCACCGCGATACCGCGCCGACGCAGGAAACGCCGTAGTTCCGGCTGGTCGTAGGCCTTGTCCGCACGCAGCTTGGCCGGGTGGCGTCGCCGCGGGCCACGTCGGGAACGGATCGCCGGGATGCTGGCCACCAGCGGGACGAAGGCCCCGCTGCCGTGGAGGTTCGCCGGGGAGACCGCCACGACCAGCGGCAGCCCGTCGGCGTCGGTCAGGACATGGATTTTCGAGCCCGGTTTGCCGCGGTCGACCGGGTTTGGACCGGTCAGACTTCCCCCTTTTTTGCCCGCAGACTGGCCGCGTCCACGATCGCCGACGACCAGTCGACCCGTCCGGCCACACCGTGCAGGTCCAAGATCTTGCGGTGCAGTCGAGGCCAGACACCCGCCCGGGTCCACGCCTGGAACCGACGGTGCGCCGTGGGTACCGACACCCCGAACTCGGACGGCAGATGCCGCCAAGCACACCCCGAGGTCAGCACGTAGACCACCGCGGTAAACACCGCCCGATCCTCGATCGGGGCAGTCCCACCGCCCTGCCAGCGGGCCTCGAACCGGGGCAGCAGCGGTTCCACCAGCTCCCACAACTCGTCCGGGACCAGCCGCCCGGC
>NZ_CDWWEW010000033.1:15272-22730 GCF_977966315.1 Frankia sp. CeRuru1 | reverse complement strand
TCTAAGTCGGGCGGTCTGTTCGTGCTGACCACGCCCCCACACGGCCGCGGTCCCGTTCTCGGAGACGACGTAACTGTGCTGGAAACTGGTGACCGGGCTGGTAAGCCGCGGCAGCACACAGGAATCCCCCGACCGGGCATGCCGGCTCGGCAGGGCGATGATCGCCTTGCCGTCGGCCGCGTGCAGCGCGCCGACGACGAAGTCGGACTGCCCACCGAAGCCGGAGTAGATGCGGTTGCGGATCCAGGACGCGTTCGCCTGCGCATACAGGTCCACCTGCAGCGCGGTGTTGATCGAGGTCATCCGCGGCTGCCGGGCGATGACCCCCGGGTCGTTCACGATCTCGGTGCGTACCAGCAGCAACCGCGGATTGCGGTGCGCCCACGAGTAGAGCTCGGCCGACCCGAACAGGAACGAGGTCCGCAGCGGTGTCCCGGCGGCCAGCGCGCCGGAGGCTTCGAGCGCGAGCATGCCATCGGAAAAGGTCTCGGTCCACACGCGCAGATCCCGCCGGTCGACGAGGGCCGACAGCGTGGCGTTCGGGACACCGCCGATGCCGAGCTGCAGGGTCGCCCCGTCCTCGACGAGCGCGGCGACCCGCTCGCCGATCTGCCCGCGGACGTCGTCGACGAGCGTGACCGCGGGGCTGGCGAGCGGCTGCTCCACCTCCACGGCGAGGTCGACGTCGTCGATGCTCAGTTCACCGTCGCCGAAGGTGTAGGGCATCGACGGGTTGAGCTGGGCGACCGCTAGTCCCCCGCGCGCGCGGGCCGCCTCGACCGCGGCCGGCAGGATGTTGACTTCGGTGCCGAGCGAGACCTTCCCTCCGTCGGGCACGCTGGTGTGCAACACGACGACGTCGGGCCGGTGGGTGGTCGCGAGCAGGCGGGGTACGAGGCTGAGCCGGTTGGGCAGGTAGTCGAGGCCAGGCACGTTGCGCATCGCCGGGCCGACGAACGCGGTCTCCGGCGTCACGCCGTCGCGCTCCGGCACGCCGCCCTGAGCGTTGATCATGAAGAGGCGGTATTCACTCACCACCGCGTCGATCACACGCAGCGCGACGAGCGGGGTAGCGAAGTTCCCCGCCGCCACGACCCGCGGCGTGGCCGACCGCCATCGGCCAGGACCGGCTACCCCAGGACCGGCTACCCCAGGACCGGCTACCCCAGGACCGGCTCCACCGCCCGCACCGGAGCCTGCGGCGAGATGGGTCTCGACGCGGCGACCGAACTCCGCCTCGCTGACGATATCCATACCCGCATGGTGGCGTATCCGGTGCGCGGCCGGCGAAGAATGGTCATCACCTCATCCCGCGGCTCATGCCGGCCCAGGCCCGGTCGGTTATCGTCTTGAGAACATGGAGTCCGAACGGGACCTCGCCTCCGCGGACGAAGGGACCTCCGATCTGGCCGGCACCGCACCGCCGCCAGGACCGCCGGGACCGCCGGGAGAGCTGATCTTTCCCGCGGTCGCTCGGCTCGAGCTCGACGAGCTTCTCGCCCAACTGGTGGACCGGGCCCAGGACGTTCTGGCCACTCAGAGCCGGCTGCACGGCCTGCTGCGAGCCAACCGGATGATCACCGCCGACCTCAGTCTCGACGTGGTGCTACGGCGCATCGTCGAGTCCGCGTGCGAGCTGGTCGACGCCCGCTACGGCGCGCTCGGGGTAATCTCCCGCGACGGTCGGCTCGAACAGTTCGTGCACGTCGGGATGGACCCGGGACTCGTCGAGACGATAGGGCGGCTGCCCCGGGGAGACGGCGTGCTGGGCCTGCTCATCGCGGAACCGCAGCCGGTGCGCCTCGACGACATCGCCGACCACCGCCAGGCGGTCGGTTTCCCCCCGGGCCACCCACCGATGCGGGCCTTCCTCGGGGTGCCGATCCGGGTCCGCAACGAGGTCTTCGGCAATCTCTACCTCACCGAGAAACGCGGCGGTCGGGTGTTCACCGCGGAGGACGAGGAGCTGGCGCTCGCGCTGGCCGCGAACGCCGGTGTGGCGATCGACAATGCCCGGCTGTTCGGGGAGGCCCAACATCGCCAGCAGTGGTCGCAGGCGTCCGCCGACATCACCCGGCATCTGCTCGCCGACGGCGACGACCCGCTGGAACTGATCGTCCAGCGGGCCCGCGACGTCGCCCGCGCGGACACGACGGCGCTGGCTCTCGGGTCGGAGACGGCGACCGAGCTGTCCTTCGACGTCGCCGCCGGGCAGGACGCGGACCTGCTACGGGGCCGGCGGGTACCGATAGAGAGCTCGCTGGCCGGCCACGCGGTACGCGACCATGCGCCGCTGGTCGTCGCCGACGTCCGCGAACTGGCCGAATCCGAGCTCCACGACCTCGACATCGGGCCAACGATGATCGTTCCGCTGATCACGTCACATGTCACGTCCGGGGCGCTGATCCTCGCCCGGCGCCGTGGCGGTGACCTGTTCACGGACGCGGACCTGGAGCTGGCGGCCGCGTTCGCCGCGCACGTCGCGCTCGCGCTGGAACTCGCCCGCTCCCGGGCCGCACGCGGCCGGCTGTCCCTGCTGGAGGACCGCGACCGGATCGCCCGCGACCTGCACGACCACGTGATGCAACGCCTGTTCGCGGTGGCGATGGGCCTGCAGGGCCTCGCGGCCAGCGAGGAGCGGCCCACCCGGGCGGAGCGGATGAACACCTACGTGGAGGATCTCGACGAGACGGTACGGGAGATCCGCCACACCATCTTCGAGCTGCGGGGCCGGGCGGCACCGGCCACGGGCAGCGGCCTGCGGGCGCAGATCCTGGGCGTCATCGACGACATGACCGGCGCGTTCGGCTTCACCCCGCGGGTCCGGCTGGACGGACCGGTGGACACGATGATCGGTCCCACCCTCGGCGACCATCTGATCGCGGTCGTGCGTGAGGCGCTGTCCAACGCCGCCCGGCATGCCAAGGCGGGCAGTGTCGAGGTGACCGTGACCGCCGCGAGCGGCGCCGTCACCGTCGACGTGGTGGACGACGGGGTCGGCATCGGCTCCACCACCCGCCGCAGCGGGCTGGCGAACATGCGGGCCCGGGCGCAGGACCTCGGCGGGACCTTCGAACTCGGCCCGGGCCCCGACGGCGGCACCCAGCTGCGCTGGTCGGTGCCGACCAGCTGACCCGTCCGCAGATCCGCCAGCCGACGGATCTCACGGATTCGTCACGGATTCGTCACAGATCCGCGACGGATCTCTGCGTTCCCGGCGGGAGCTCAGGGAGTCGCCGTCTTCTCCCCGTCCAGGAAGAGGTCGACGCGCTCTTCGTAGAAGCAGACCAGCCCGGCGATCCGGGCGCTCTCCGGGAACGGGGTCCGGTAGGTCCAGACGAGATCGGGGTACGTCTTCCCGTCGATCTCGACCGAGTAGTACTCGGCGTGCCCCTTGTAGGGGCAGCTGGTCCGGGTGTCCGAGGGGCGGAGCAGGTCCTGCCGGGCGTCGGTGAGGGGAAAATAGTAGCGGGGCGGCAGGCCCGTCTCGAACAGGATGACGGGTCTGCGCGAGTCCGCGACGGTCACCCCGTCAACCTCGACCCGCACGTGCCGGGAGCTGGCGAGAGCGTCCACCCGGGTGTACGGGCTGCGCGGATGGACGTAGATCGGCTCGTCCTCCTCGAACCACCCGTCCATCGCGTTCCAGTCGAAGCGGACCAGGTCGCGCAGCCCCTCCAGCGGTGACTGCGGGTAGGACCAGGCCGCCTCGGGGGCGGTCGTCCCCGCCACGACGACGTCGTAGTAGACCGCCTCCCCCCGACTCGGCGAGTGCTCCACCCGCCCGGTAGGCGCCAGGGTCGCGCCGACGTCCGCCCTCGGCAGGTAGTACACAGGATGGTGGGGATTTTCCCAGACCAGCGCCGGGCGCGCCGTATCCGCGACCAGCTGGCCGCCCAGATACGCCCGCACCCGCTTGCGGCCCTGTTCGAGCCGAACCCGCCCTCGTGCCTCGGTCGTCATCCGCTCGCCTCCCGTCCTCGCATTCAAACGGGTCCCTCCCGGGACCGGTTGCTTCTCTAGGCCAACCGGCGCGGCGCCCCGCGCCTTCCCGCCCCCGTGTCACCGGGAAGCACGCGGGCACGTGACAACCAGGAAGAACTCATCCGAGGAGAGCTCGTCGGACGGAGGCCGAGATGACCACCACAAGAACCTGGACCGTGCAGATCTCCCTGACGGAGCAGGACGGCCGTACCCAGGCGGACGCGGCCCTGCACGGCAGCGCCCGCGACGATCTACACGGGACGGGACAGGCCCGGCTGCACCCCGGGGAACCCGACGTTCCCGAGATCGGGGACGAGGTGGCCGCCGCGCGCGCGTTGTCGGAGCTGGCACACCGCCTGCTCGACGCGGCCGCCGAAAATATCCAGGCGGCGATAGCGGGACCCGACCGGACCATGTGATCGTCGTCCGCCGCCGGCGGAGCCAGTGGAGCCAGTGGAGCCGGCAGAGCCAGTGGAGCCGGCGCCGCCCACCGCCCGGATATGGCCAAACCCGGCTGAACCCCTCATCCGGGAGCATGAAACCATTCGTGTTACTTTCCGTGCTATGCCGGACCCTGCTCGCCGGACCGCTCGAGGAGAGGCGGGAAGTGACCGCACCGCACCTGCAGAACGACTCCGCCGACCCCGTGCGGGTGCTTCCGCCCCGGCTCGACCCGCGGGGATCGAGGTCCGGCCGGTCGGGATCCGGGTCGGCACGCGGCGGGCGGTCGGCGAGGCGTCGCGGGTTGCTGGTGTTCCTGGCCTTCGTGTCCTGCATCGTGTTCGTGGCCACGGTGGGGGGCTGGGCCGCGTACTTCTATGTCGACGGCAAGGTCAACCGGATCGACCTCGGCCTCGGTTCGAGCGGCGACTCCGGCGGAGTGGGGAGCGCGAACTACCTGCTGGTCGGGACCGACAGCCGGGCCGGTACTGACGGTAAGTACGGGAACGCGCCGGGCCAGCGCTCCGACACGACGATCCTCGCGCACCTGGCGAAGGACGGGACCACCACGATGGTCTCGTTCCCCCGTGACATGTACGTGCTGATCCCCGAGTACACCGACGACGCCGGCAAACACCACAAGGCCTGGCACGATAAGTTCAACGCCGCGATCTCCGTGGGCGGCCCGTCGCTGTTGGTGCGGACGGTGCAGAGCCTGACCGGCCTGCAGGTCGACCACTACCTCTCGATGGACCTGGCGGGCTTCAGGGCAATCACCGACGCCATCGGCGGTGTCCAGGTCTGCATCAAGCCGTCGGGCACGGAACCGAGCCGCTACCAGGACGACCGCGGGCGGTGGCGGGTGAGCACGAACACCAACGACCCGATGAGCGGATTCGTCGGCGGGCCGGGGACGATCCAGCTCGGCGGCGACCAGGCCCTGGCCTTCGTCCGCCAGCGCCACGGCCTGCCGGACGGCGACTTCGACCGCATCCGCCGGCAGCAGCAGTTCATCGGTGCGATGTTCCGCAAGATCATGACAGGCGACACCCTGACGAACCCGGTCAAGACCGAGAAGCTGATGTCGGCGGCGGCGAGCGCGCTCACCCTCGACGACCACACCAGCATCGCCGACCTGCGCAGCCTCGGGACCCGAGTCCGCGGGCTGGCCACCGGGGGCCTCCAGATGCAGACCGTGCCCGTCCACGCGCCGACCCGTGCCGAGGGGGCGCTCGACGACAACGGCAACATCCTCCTGCACGGAGTCCCGGCCTCCGTGCAGTTCTACCGGCCGGACGACCTGCAGCGCATCGTCGCGCCGATGGGTGGCAAGGTCGAGGGCGCGAGTTCTACCACCGACGCCGGGAGCAGGGGGACCGGTCCGGCGCTCGCTCCCGGCGCCGCCGCCGCGCCCTCCCAGGTCCGGGTCGCCGTCTACAACGGCTCGTCGCGGGCCGGACTCGCGTCCAAGGTCACCGAGCAGCTGACCGCCAAGGGCTTCCACGCCCGCAACGCCGGCAACGCCTCGGTCCTCACCCACGAGACCTCCCGGGTGGTCTACGCCCCCGGGCAGGAGGCCAAGGCGAACACTGTCGCCGCGGCAGTGCCCGGCTCGGTCCTGCTCGCCGATGCGAGCATCACCGGTGTCCAGCTCGTCCTGGGCTCCGGCTTCACCGCGGTGGTGACGCCGAGTGTGACGGCCAGTGGGACCGCACCCACGCCGGCGGCACCAGCGGCCGGACCAGCGCCGCCGGGAGCGCAGGTGGGTGCGCCCTCGCCGGGCGCACCCACCTGCACCTACTGATTCTCCTGGTCCCGCCGGTAGAGTCCCACCGGCCCACGGGACCGCGGTCCGCCCGCGTGGCTTGCACTACTCTTCCGGGGTGTGCACGTCTTCCGGGGTGTGCACGGATGGCCGCCTCCTCTGGCCGCGGTCGGGGGTCGGCCAGGTCGCTCCCCCAGCTCCACCCCGCACAGCCAAGGCCGAGCCTCCGGCCGGCGTCCCTCCCGGAGAGGAACTCACGTGCAGATCACGGATTCAGTCGCCGTGGTGACCGGCGGGGCTTCCGGCCTCGGCCTTGCCACCGCCACCCGGCTTGTCGACGCTGGTGCCAGCGTGGTCCTCCTCGACCTCCCGTCCTCGAACGGCGCGGCGGTCGCGGAGAAGTTCGGCAGCTCGGTGCGATTCAGCCCCGGCGACGTCACCTCCGAGCAGGACGTGACGGCAGCTCTGGACGTGGCGGCCGAGCTGGGCCCGCTGCGCATCGCCGTCAACTGCGCCGGCATCAGCAACGCCGCCAAGACACTGAGCAAGGAAGGGCCGTTCCCGCTGGCCATCTTCGAGCGGGTCGTCAAGGTCAACCTGATCGGCTCGTTCAACGTCATCCGGCTCGCGGCCGAGCGGATCAGCAGGACCGAGGAGATCGACGACGAGCGTGGCGTCATCATCAACACCGCGTCCGTGGCGGCGTTCGAGGGCCAGATCGGGCAGGCCGCCTACTCGGCGTCCAAGGGCGGCATCGTCGGCATGACGCTGCCGATCGCCCGCGACCTCGCCAGTCTGAAGATCCGCGTGGTGACCATCGCCCCTGGCCTGTTCGACACCCCGCTGCTCGCCTCGCTGCCGGAGCCGGCTCGTGTCTCCCTCGGCCAGCAGGTCCCGCACCCCTCCCGCCTGGGCTCCCCCGACGAGTACGGCCTGCTCGCAACCCAGATCATCGCGAACCCTATGCTCAACGGCGAGACCATCCGCCTCGACGGTGCCATTCGGATGGCACCCCGCTGAACGGGTTCACAGCGCCGCGAGCTGCTCGGCGAGGCGCGCAATCGAGGTCTCGGCGTCAAGCAGCCGCTGGCGGGTCTTTTCGACCACGGCGACCGGCGCGCGGCCGGCGAAGTTCGGGTTGGCGAGCTTCGCGGCGACCTGCTCCTTCTCCCTGCCGGCCTCGGCCAGCAGCTTGCTCAGCCGCGCCCGTTCGGCCGCCGTGTCAAGCGCGCCGGACAGGTCCAGGGCCACGCTGACCGATTCCAGGG
>NZ_CDWWEW010000033.1:0-14814 GCF_977966315.1 Frankia sp. CeRuru1 | reverse complement strand
CCCGGTAGTCGGTCGGCGACCGTGAGGTCGAGGGAGCACAGCGCCCCGATCTCCTCCCGCCACCCGGCCAGACCCCCAGCGCCGGCCGGGCCACCCGGACCGACCCGATCACCCGGACCGACCATGACCGCGGCCACCCGCCGGCCGGGGCGCAGCCGCTGGTTCGCCCGGAACTGCCGCAGCCCCGTCACGACCCGCCGGAGCCGGTCGATCTCGGCCTCGGCGGCCGGATCTGCGCGGCCGGCGATCGAGACCGGCCAAGGCGCGGTCACCACCGTCGTCCCCCCGGTCAATGCCGTCCACAGTTTTTCGGTCACGAACGGGATGACCGGATGCAGCAGGCGCAGCAGGACGTCGAAGCAGTGGCCCAGCACGGCCCGGGCCGGGTCCGCCGCCGGGCCACCCGCCCGCAGCGGGATCTTGGCCAGTTCGAGGTACCAGTCGAAGAGCTCGTCCCGGGCGACATGGAAGAGCGTCTCGCAGGCCCTGGCGAACTCGAACTGTTCGTAGTAAGTGTCGACGTCGGCCACCACGGCCCGCAGCCGGGAGAGAATCCACCGGTCCGCGGCGGACAGCGGCCCGCCGGCGAACGGGTCCGCGGTCGGGTCGGCGCCGTTCATCAGCGCGAAACGGGTGGCGTTCCAGAGCTTGTTGACGAAGTTGCGGCTGGCGTCCACCGCATCCTCGGACAGCGGGACGTCGGCCCCGGGATTGGCTCCCCGGGCCAGGGTGAAACGCAGCGCATCCGCGCCGTGGGAATCGATGAGCGCCAGCGGGTCGATCGCGTTTCCCCAGCTCTTGCTCATTTTCTTGCCGTGCGCGTCCCGGATGAGCCCGGTCAGCGCCACTGTCCGGAAGGGCACGTCAGGCATCGTGTAGGAGGCGAGCATCATCATCCGGGCGACCCAGAAGAAAATGATGTCGTATCCGGTGAGCAGGACGGCGGTGGGATAGAAACGGCGCAGATCCGCCGTGTCCTGCGGCCAGCCCAGCGTGGAGAACGGCCACAGCCCGGACGAGAACCAGGTGTCGAGCACGTCGACGTCCTGGCGAATGCCGGTGGCGCCGCAGGTTCCGCAACGGTCGGGATCGAGCATCTCGTCCCCGGCGGGCGGCACGGTGACGTGCCCGTCCGAGCAGTACCAGACCGGGATGCGATGGCCCCACCACAGCTGGCGGCTGATGCACCAGTCATGCATGTCGTCAACCCAGCCGAAGAACCGCCCGGCGAGCTCCGGCGGGCTGATCGTGGTCCGACCGTCACGGACCATGTCCCCGGCGGCGCGGGCCAGCGTGGCGACCGCGACGAACCACTGCAGGGACAGCCGGGGTTCGACGACCGTCTGGCACCGGTCACAGTGCGGAACGGCGTGGAGGTAGGGCCGCCGCTCCGCGACGATGCGCCCCTCCGCCCGCAGTGCCGCGGTGATCGTGCTGCGCGCCTCGAACCGGTCGAGCCCCTGGAAGGGGCCGTGGGCGATGATGATGCCGCGCTCGTCCATCACAGTCAGGCTCGGCAGGCCGTGCCGCCGGCCGATCTCGAAATCGTTCGGATCATGGGCGGGGGTGACCTTCACCGCGCCGGTACCGAAGGCGGGATCGACGTGCTCGTCGGCGATGATCGGGATCCGCCGGCCCGTCAGCGGAAGCTCGATCTCGGTGCCGACGAGATGCGCGTACCGCTCGTCGCCCGGGTGCACGGCCACCGCCGTGTCACCGAGCATCGTCTCCACCCGGGTGGTCGCCACCGTCACCGGGCCGTAGGAGATCGAGACGAGCTCGCCCTCCTCCTCGAACGCGTCGACCTCGATGTCCGACAGGGCGGTCAGGCAACGGGGGCACCAGTTGATGATCCGTTCTGCCCGGTAGATGAGCCCGTCGTGGTACAGGCGGGCGAACATGGTGCGCACGGCCCGGCACAGGCCCTCGTCCATCGTGAACCGCTCGCGGGTCCAGTCGACGCCGGCCCCGAGGCGGCGCATCTGCTCGCCGATAGTGCCGCCGTAGGACTCCTTCCACGCCCACACGCGCTCGACGAACGCCTTGCGCCCGAGATCGTGCCGGCTCCTGCCCTCCCGCGCCAGCGCCCGCTCGACGACGTTCTGGGTCGCGATGCCGGCGTGGTCCGTGCCGGGCAGCCACAGCACGTCGTAGCCCTGCATCCGCCGCCGCCGGGTCAGCGCGTCCATGAGCGTGTGCTGGAAGGCGTGGCCCATGTGCAGCGAACCGGTGACATTGGGCGGCGGGATGACGATGCAGTACGGCGGACGCCCGGGCGCGCCGGTGGGAGTGAAGACACCCTGCTCGATCCAGCGCCGGTACAGCCCGGACTCTACCGACGACGGCGCGTACGTCGTCGGCAGATCAAGACGGATACCAGGCGTGGTCATGTGGGCCAGTGTATGAGGAGGCACCGACCTGATCGGCGGGAGAACCGACCGCGCTGGCTGGTGAGGACCCCTGGAAGCAGGACTTCGGCGGGTTCGGTCCGGACCGCTCGCGGGTAGACAGACAACCATGCGGCCTACCCAAGGCGAGATCCCCGGACGGATCTCCCGGGGGTGCTGAGGGTGCGGTGCTGAGGGTGCTGCGCTGGTTCGCCCCGATCGCCCCGTTGCTCATACTCGCCCTGGTGGTCGGACTGCACCTGAGCAACCCGGGATGGAACATGCTCGGACTCGCGATTCTGAGCCCCATGCTCGCGGCCACGTTCGCCGGCCCCCGGCTGACCGCCGGCTACGGGGTGGCGGCGATCCTGGCGGGCATCCTGCTGAGTCTGCACAATGACCTGTTCGGCCGGAGCGGCGGTGGCCCGACGGCCCAGGTGGTCCGGTTGGTCGGGGTCACGGCCGGCGGAGTGATGGCCGTCCTGGTCAGCCGGTACAACATCCGACGCGAGACGAAGCTGCAGAACGTCACTCGGGTGGCCGAGGTGGCGCAGCAGACGATCCTCAGTCCCGTCCCGTCGTCGTCCGGGGGGCTGCGGTTCGCCGTCCGCTACGAGAGTGCCACCGTGGAGGCCATGATCGGTGGGGATCTGTACGAGGTCGTCGACAGCCCGTGGGGAACCCGCCTGCTCATTGGTGACGTACGGGGCAAGGGGCTCGACGCCGTGCGGATCGCGAGCCGGGTGCTCAGCTGCTTCCGGCTAATGAGTCGACACACGGGCGACCTGCGCGATCTGCTGGCGAACCTCGACGCGGAGGTCGCCGATGTCAGCGGCCTGGACGACTTCGTCACCGCGGTCGTCGGGCAGGTCGACGGCAGCCGTCTGACGCTGGCGAACGCGGGACATCCCGATCCCGTTCTCGTTCGTGCCGGGCAGGCGGATCTGCTCACCGTCTCGTCCAGGCTGCCACCGCTCGGGCTGATCATGGACGGGAGCAACGTGACGGACGCCGCGCTGCGGGCGGGGGATCGCCTGCTGCTCTATACCGACGGCATCACCGAGGCACGCGCCCCCACGACCGGCGCCTTCTTTCCCCTACTACCCGCGGTCGAGGCCGCGTTCGCCCACGCGTCACTCGACGAGGCGCTGACCGATCTCGCCGACCGGGTCCGGGACTGGACGCGATCGACGCTGAACGACGATGTGGCGCTCCTGGCGGTCGAGGTTCCCGGACCGACCCGGCACGCCGGCCCAACCGACGATCGGGTGATCACTGGGAGCTGTCGGCGACCCCCTTGGCCAGCCGGTCCGCCCGCTCAATCCGTTCGTCGATCTCGTCACGGCAGGCCACCAGCCGGCTGATTTTCTCGTCGATCTCGACACGGAGCCTCCGGTAGGCCGACGTGCCCTCGGTCAGCAGCCGGATGCGGTCCGCGTCGTCGGACGCCACGTGGTACTCCTGCCGGACCTGGGCGAGACGATCCTCGTAGGCGAGGATCGTGCGGATCTCGTCCAGGTTGAAGCCGAGCAGCGTCTGCAGCTCGCGGATGCGCCGCACCCGGGCGAGGTCGGAATCCGCGTACAGCCGGTTCCCGCCCAGGGTGCGCCCAGACGGGGTGAGCAGCCCCACCTCCTGGTAGTACCGCAGGGCCCGCACCGAGACGCCCAACTCCTGCGCGGCCTGACCGATCCCGCGCAGGTCACGAGCCGCGTCCTTGGCCGCGTCCCTGGCCGCGCTCTTGGCTGCGTCGCCGTCCCGCACCAGGCGATTGTCCCGCATGACGCCATCGGCGGATCTGATCATCGACGTCGGGGCCTTTCTCCCGCTCGGCCTGTCCCGCGCTCGGCCTATCCCGCGGCCTATCGCTCGGCGACCAGGGGGCTGCTCGGAAGAGCACTCCCGGCACCGTCCTCCATCGCCGCGATGTCGCCCGCGCCGGCCAGCCCCTCGGCCGTCTCTTCGAGCAGTGGACGGCGCACGTGCGGCCGGTCCTTCCCGCGCAGCCAGGAGAAGCCCGCGGCGACCAGGCAGACGACGGCGGCGAAGGCGAAGGCGAGGCGCAAACCGTCACCGAACGGCCCGGAGATGAGGTTCGGGAAGAAGGTGTGCCCGGTGAGGAAGTCGGCCTTCGCCGGGTCGAGCTGCGACAGGGTGTCCAGGCCGAGCAGTCGCTCGGTGGGGTTGTACCCGAGGAATGCGGCGAACAGGCTGCCGATCGGCGGCAGGTCCGCCAGCTCGTGCGCCTTCGCCGGGGAGACGCCCTGCCCGACAAGCCCGGAGTACATGGCGTCCGGAAGGCTGGCGGCCAGCCCGAGCGCGATGATGGTGAAGAAGACACCGATGGACAGCACGCTGGCCGAGTTCTGGAACGTGTTGAGCATGCCGGCACCGGCACCACGCTGGTTGGGCGGCAGCGTGTTCATCACGCTGCTGGTGTTCGGCCCCGCGAACAGGCCCATGGACAGGCCCATCAGCAACAGGATCAGCGCGAACCACGGATAGTCGAAGTCGATGGGAATGGCGTCGAACAGCAGGAACGCCACCGCCGTGATCACCAGCCCCAGGGTGGCGAACGGACGCGCACCGTAGCGGTCGGCGAACCGGCCGGCCAGCGGCCCCGCCACCAGGAATCCGACGGTCACCGGAATCAGGTAGATGCCGGCCCACAGCGGGGTCTTCTCGAAGCTGTAGCCAGGCAGCGGCAACCAGATCCCCTGCAGCCAGATGATCAATATGAACTGCAGACCACCACGGGCGAGCGCGCCGAGCAGGGCCGCGATGCTGCCCATGGTGAAGGTCCGGCTCCGGAACAGGTCCAGGCGGAACATCGGGTCGGCGGAGCGCAGCTCGATGACGACGAAGCCGATCAGCACCGCGAGACCGCCGAACAGGCAGCTCAGCACGAACGGCTTGGTCCAGCCCATCGTGTGACCGCCATAGGGCTGCAGCCCGTAGACGATGCCGGTCAGGATCGCGATGAGGCCGACCGCGAACGTGATGTTGCCGGCCCAGTCGATCCGGACCTGGGTGCGCGCCCCGTTGTCGCGCAGCTTCAGGTAGGCCCAGGCCGTCCCGAAGATGCCGAACGGCACCGAGACAAGAAAGACCAGATGCCATTCGACCGGCGCCAGCAAACCTCCGATCAACAGCCCCAGAAATGATCCGACGATCGCCGCGACGCCGTTGACCCCCAGGGCGAGCCCGCGTTCGTTCGCCGGGAAGGCGTCAGTGATGATCGCGCTGGAGTTGGCGACGAGGAAGGCACCGCCCACGCCCTGCAGCACCCGCATGATAATGATCCACCAGGCGGCTGCCGTGCCATGCATCCAGGTGACGGCGAGCAGGATCGAGAACAGCGTGAAGATCGCGAAGCCGAGGTTATACATCCGCACCCGGCCGAACATGTCGCCGACCCGCCCCAGACTCACCACGAGCACCGAGGTGACCAGCAAGAATCCCATCATGATCCAGAGGAAGTACGAGGTGTTCTCCGGTGCGAGCGGGTCTATCTCGATTCCCCGGAAGATGTCCGGAAGGGCGATGAGAAGAATCGAACTGTTGATCGTCACCATCAGGATGCCGATGGTCGCGTTCGACAGCGCGATCCACTTGTAGTTGTCCGGACCGGGCCGGGCCAGGACCTCGTCGGCCCCGAGCGGCAGGATGCCGGCGGCGGTGTCGGAAGTCGTCACCGCACGAAGGTAGCGTCTCCATCTAACGTCAGCGGTAGATATGACATGGTTCATAGCGGTCGGGAGGCCGACCGATCGTCAAGAAGGTCCTCGCGGAAGCGGAGGCGGCGGTCATAGCCGCGGCAACCAGCGCGAGCGTGGGCGTGGCGGCGTCGAGCTGACCGTGTCGCCATTACCGTTGCGAACGGGTGGTATCTGGTATCTGGTGATATACGGTGCTCACCGTTCACCCGCTACGCAGCCGGTGGTCGAGCGCGGTGTGCCGCTGGCCGTGACCGGCGGCCCGCACCGCCTGGCCGATCGCCCGGCGGGACCCCACCAGCACGACCAGCGTCTTCGCCCGGGTGACGGCCGTGTAGAGCAGGTTGCGTTGCAGCATCATCCAGGCGCTGGTGGTGAGCGGGATGACGACCGCGGGGTACTCACTGCCCTGGGAGCGGTGGATCGTCACCGCGTAGGCGTGGGTCAGCTCGTCGAGCTCCCCGAAGTCGTAGTCGATGTCCTCGTCCTCGTCGGTCCGGATGGTGAGCGTCTGGTTTTCCACATTCAGCGCGGTGACCACGCCGAGAGTGCCGTTGAAGACCCCGCTCGCGCCCTTGTCGTAGTTGTTGCGCACCTGCGTGACCTTGTCGCCGACCCGGAACGTCCGGCTGCCAAAGCGCCGCTCGGCCACGTTCGGGCGGGACGGCGTCAGGGCCTCCTGCAGCAGGGTGTTCAGCGCGCCGGCCCCCGCCGGGCCGCGGTGCATCGGGGTCAGCACCTGCACGTCCCGGCGCGGATCGAGCCCGAACTTCGCCGGGATCCGCCGGGCGACCACCTCCGCGGTGATCTTCGCCGCCTCCTCCGCCTCCTCGGCGGCGAACAGGAAGAAGTCGGGCAGTCCCCGGACCAGCGGATAGTCGCCGCGGTTGATGCGGTGCGCGTTGGTCACCACCCCGGACTCGGTCGCTGCTCGGAAGACCTGGGTGAGCCGGACATGCGGGATCGGCGTCCCCTCGGCGAGCAGGTCGCGCAGCACCTGGCCGGCACCGACCGATGGCAGCTGGTCGACGTCGCCGACCAGCAGCAGATGCGCGCCGGGCGGAACCGCCTTGGCAAGCTTGTTCGCCAGCAGCAGGTCGACCATCGACGCCTCGTCGACGACGATCAGGTCGGCGTCGAGCGGGCGGTCCCGGTCGAAGGCGGCGTCACCGCCCGGCCGCAGCTCCAGTAGCCGGTGCACCGTCGATGCCTCGTGCCCGGTCAGCTCGGTCAGCCGCTTCGCGGCCCGGCCGGTCGGCGCGGCGAGGATCACCTTCGCCTGCCGGGCCAGCGCGAGCGTCACGATGGAGCGGACGGTGAAACTCTTG
This sequence comes from Frankia sp. CeRuru1, assembly GCF_977966315.1. Lineage (NCBI taxonomy): Bacteria > Bacillati > Actinomycetota > Actinomycetes > Frankiales > Frankiaceae > Frankia > Frankia sp. CeRuru1. Next base: position 7,383 of record NZ_CDWWEW010000033.1, on the reverse strand, counting down.
CCGCAGCCCGGTCCGCCCGTCAGCACGGCGACCTTGGACGTCAGGGCAAGCTGCACCGCATCGCGCTGTGCCGGCGCGAGCTCGACCCCGGTCCGCTCCCGCAGCCAGCCCAACGCCCGGTCCCAGTCCACCGAGACGAAGGCGGCCAACCGGTCCGCGCCGGTGTTCAGCAGGCGGCGCAACTGGCCGGCGACGGAGATCTCGGCCCGGTGGAAGGGCACCAGGTAGATCGCGGCCGTCGGCGTCGCCGGATCCTCGCTCGGAACCTCCTCCCGGACGACCCCGTCCTCGGCGACCAGCTCCCCCAGGCACTCGATGACGTCGCCGGTGTCGACCTGGAGAATCTGCACGGCGTCGCTGATGAGCCGGGGTTCGGGCAGAAAGCAGTGGCCACCGCCGTCGGTGGCCTCGGACAGCGTGAACAGCAGGCCAGCCTTGATCCGCTGCGGACTGTCATGCGGAATCCCCACCGCCTTCGCGATGGTGTCCGCGGTGCGGAACCCGATGCCCCAGACGTCCGTGGCCAGCCGGTAGGGCTCATTGCGCACCACACCGATCGACGCGTCCCCGTACTGTTTGTAGATCCGCACCGCCAGCGAGGTGGACACACCCACCCCCTGAAGAAAGACCATCACCTCCTTGATGGCCTTCTGTTCCTCCCACGCCTCGGCGATCGCCCTGGTACGCTTCGGGCCGAGCTTCGGCACCTCGATGAGCCGTTCCGGCTCCTTTTCGATGACGTCCAGCGCCGCGACCCCGAAATGCTCGACGATGCGTTCGGCCAGGCGCGGACCGATGCCCTTGATGAGGCCCGAGCCGAGATAGCGCTGCACGCCCTGGACGGTCGCCGGCAGCACGGTCGTGTAATCCTCGACCTGGAACTGGCGGCCGTACTGCGGGTGCGAGCCCCATCGCCCCCGCATCCGTAGCGACTCCCCCGGCTGCGCGCCGAGCAACGCCCCAACGACGGTCACCAGGTCGCCGCCGCGCCCGGTGTCGACCCGCGCGACCGTGTAGCCGGTCTCCTCGTTGGCATAGGTGATCCGTTCCAGCACCGCGTCGAGGACCGCGCCGCGGAAGGGTTCGCGTCCGGTCATGGCAGCCGCCGGGACGCCGGGACGATGAGAATCACCGCTTCCTCGGGGTGGGACAAGACGATCTCCAGCTTCGGATGGGGTAGCAGGGTAACGGACCGAGCGGGGCAACGAACAGAACGGCCGGGGCGGGCGGTGTCCGCCCCGGACCGTGTGCCCATCCTGCCCTTCGGTCGATCGCCACCGTTCCCCGGCGCGGTCCGGCCGTCCCCTTCCGTGACCAGTACCGCGAAGTAGGTCCGCCGGCATCCTTTTCAGACACCCTCGCTAGCTCAAGGGGCGCCGCTGTTCCTCTTCAAGTGCCCGACGCAGCCGGGTGACCACGGCGTCCACGCCGGCGGAGGTGCGGAATACGACGACGGCTGTCCCGGCTTCGGCAGGTGTTTCGAGATGCTCGAGCGCCACCTCCATCGCACGGTTGAACTCCTCGCCGGGGGAGGTGGTCTCGCCTCGGAGCCAGCGTCGGAGCACATGGTTGTGGGCGGTGACGATGGCCGCGGACACCAGCTCGGCACGCAGGGCGCCGTCGGGCTCGTTGCCCATCCAGTCGCGCAGGAACCTGGCGAACAGGCGCTGATACTGCCGGATGCCGGCCACCTCGCGGGCGCGGAGTACAGGGACGGTGCTGGTCAGGCGGTAGCGGGCGCGCGCGAGCTCGCCCTCGGCGAGGTAGTGCTGCAACACGATGCGGGCGGCCTCCGCGAGAGCGAGCCCGCGGGTCTCTGGAGCGGCGGTCGCGAGCCGGGCTTCGATGTGGCCGAGCAGCACGTCGTGCTCAGGAAAGATCACGTCCTCCTTGGACCGGTAGATCCGGAAGAACGTCGTCCGACCGACGCCCGCGCGTTGCGCGATGTCGTCGACCGTCGTGCCCTCGAAGCCACGCTCCTCGAAAAGCTCGAACGCCGCCGCGACGAGCCTGTCCTTGGCCAAGCGGGCCGGCTGCTGCTCCACGGCACCGAAATTACTTGGTGGTACGTAGTTCCACAACTATGATACTGCGTACCAACACCGTGGAGGAGGAGCCAGGTGAACGCCATCAACAAGGTCGGTGTCGTCGGCTGTGGCCTGATGGGTGCCGGGATCGCCGAGGTCTGCGCCCGCGCCGGCAAGGACGTGGTCGTCGTGGAGATGACCACGCCCGCCGTGGCCGCGGGACGGCAGCGTCTGGAGACATCACTGTCCCGCGCGGAGAGCCGCGGCAAGGTGGCCAGCGCCGCGGAGGTGCTCGCACGCATCCAGGTCGTCGAGGACATCGAGGCCCTGGCCGACCGCGGCCTCGTGGTGGAGGCGATCGTCGAGGACGAGACCGCCAAGTCCGCGCTGTTCAAGCGACTCAACGACGTCGTCAAGGACCCGGACGCGGTGCTGGCCTCCAACACCTCCTCCATTCCGATCATGAAGCTCGCCGTGGCCACCGAACGGCCCACCCACGTCCTGGGTATCCACTTCTTCAACCCGGTCCCGGTGCTGTCCCTAGTCGAGCTAGTGCCGAGCCTGCTGACCGGCCCGGAGACGACCGAGCGGGCGCGGGCGTTCGTGCAGGACGATCTGGGCAAGCACGCCATCGACTGCCAGGACCGAGCGGGCTTCGTGGTCAACGCCCTGCTGATCCCGTTCGTGCTCTCGGCGATCCGGATGCTGGAGTCCGGGTTCGCCACGGCCGAGGACATCGACCAGGGACTGGTCCGTGGTGCCGCCCACCCGCAAGGACCACTGGCGCTGGCTGACCTGATCGGGCTGGACACCACCAAGGCGGTGGCCGAGTCGCTGTACGAGGAGTTCAAGGAACCCCTCTATGCGCCGCCGCCGCTGCTGGCCCGCATGGTCGACGCTGGCCTGCTGGGCCGCAAGACCGGCCGTGGCTTCTACACCTACTGAGCGCCCTAGTAACTGAAGTAACTGAGCGCCCTGGTAAGCGACCTAGCGAGCGAGGAACCCATGACCGCCACCGACTTCGACCTGTACCGACTCAGCGACGAGCACCTCGAGCTGCGCGACGCCGTACGCACCCTGGCCTACGACAAGATCGCGCCGTACGCCGCCCACGTCGACGCCCACAGCCGGTTCCCGCAGGAGGCCTACGACGCGCTGGTGGCCTCCGACTTCCACGCGCCCCACGTCCCCGCCGAGTACGACGGCGTCGGCGCCGACGCGCTCGCCACCTGCATCGTCATCGAGGAGGTCGCCCGCGTCTGCGCGTCCTCCTCCCTGATCCCCGCCGTGAACAAGCTCGGCAGCCTCCCGCTCATCCTCGGCGGCACCGACGACCTGAAACAGCGATACCTCCCACCGCTGGCCCGCGGCGAGGCCGCCTTCTCCTACGGCCTCTCCGAACGTGAGGCCGGCTCCGACACCGCTGCGATGAAGACCCGCGCCGTCCGCGACGGCGACCACTGGGTGCTCTCCGGGCAGAAGTCCTGGATCACCAACGCGGGGATCTCCGAATACTACACCGTGCTCGCCGTCACCGACCCCGACGGCCGACGCGGCGCCAACATCAGCGCTTTCATCGTGGAGAGCTCCGACCCGGGCTTCTCCGTCGGCAGCCCGGAGAAGAAGCTGGGCATCAAGGGCTCTCCGACCCGCGAGCTGCTCTTCGACGACTGTCGCATTCCCGAGGACCGTCTCATCGGGGAGCTCGGTCACGGCCTCCGGCTGGCACTGCGTACTCTCGACCACACTCGGGTGACCATCGGTGCACAAGCCATCGGCATCGCCCAGGGCGCACTCGACCTCGCCCTGGACTACGTCAAGGAGCGCAAGCAGTTCGGCAAGCGCATCGCGGACTTCCAGGGGATCCAGTTCATGCTTGCCGACATGGCCATGGCGCTGGAGGCCGCGCGCCAGATGGTGTATGTCGCCGCCGCCAAGTCCGAGCGGGAGGACGCCGACCTCACGTTCTTCGGCGCCGCCGCCAAGTGTCTGGCGTCGGACACCGCCATGCAGGTGACCACCGACGCCGTACAGCTACTCGGCGGCTACGGCTACACCCAGGACTTCCCCGCCGAACGGCTCATGCGGGACGCGAAGATCACCCAAATCTACGAAGGTACCAACCAGATCCAGCGCATCGTCATGGCCCGCCAGCTCCTCGCCGGCTAACTCCGCTGGCTCTACCCAGAGGGAGTTACCGGGCTCATGGGAGTTACCGGGTCGGCTGTAGGACAGGCTCGGTTCCGGTAGCCATCGGCGGGGTCGTGGCCGTGAGCGCGGAACCGGCCCCGCCGGGTCACCGGTCGGAGCGCCACAGCCGCCGGAACAGCTCGTAGTTCTCCCACGGCTGCGCCGTAGCGGCGCTACCCTGGCGCGGGACAGGCGACGGGCGGACGAACGTCACGGACGCTCCCGGGGCGCGGCGGGTCTCGGGAACGCGGCGGTGTCGAGCAGCCGCGCGAGCCGTCAAGGCGAACCCGGCATGAGGCCCGCGGCGCAGGGAGGATTCCGACGATGACAGGCGGCTTCGCCCACCAGGCGAACCGGCTCGCCCCGGCCCGGACGCTGCCCACCCTCGACATCGATCCCTTCCGGACCGGCGCCACGAACCGAGGTGAGTTCCTCGCCGCCCTGCGCGAGGCCTGCCACGGCCCGGGGTTCTTCTACCTGACCGGACACGGCGTCCCGGCCTCGCTCACCACCGCGATCCTCGACGTGAGCCGCCGGTTCTTCCAGCTGCCCGAGGCGTCGAAGCTGGAGATCGAGAACATCCACTCGCCGCACTTCCGCGGGTATACCCGGCTCGGGCACGAGATCACCCGGGGCCGCCCCGACCTCCGCGAACAGATCGACATCTCCGATGAGCGCCCGGCCCGTGACCTCGGCCCCGACGATCCGGTCTACCTGCGCCTCGACGGTCCCAACCAGTGGCCCGCGGCCCTGCCCGAGGTGCGTGACACCGTGCTCGCCTACATGGCGGAGCTGGGCCGGCTGGGCCGGATGCTGGTCCGGGCGTTCGCCGAGTCGCTGGGCCTGCCCGCCGACCACCTCGACCGGACCTTCGCCGACGAGCCGCGCTCGCACCTGAAGCTGATCCGGTACCGACCGGCGCCGCCCGGCTTCGGCGACGGCTACGGCCAGGGAGCCGGCTACGACCAGGGAGTCGGGGCGCACAAGGACGGCGGCTTCCTCACGTTCGTCCTCCAGGACCACGTCCGCGTGCTCCCGGAGCGGGCCCCGGCCGGCGGGCCGGGCGAGCCGGGTGAGCCGGCGGTGGGGGCGGCCGGCCTGCAGGTGGCGGACGGGGCCGACGGCTGGATCGACGCGGTCCCCGAACCCGGCGCGTTCGTCGTCAACATCGGCGAGATGTTCGAGCTGGCGACGCGGCGCTACTACCGGGCGACCGTGCACCGGGTCGTCAGCCCACCATCGGGCCACGAGCGGGTGTCCGTGGCGTTCTTCTTCGGGCCGCGGCTGTCGGCCACCCTGGAACCGGTTCCGCTGCCGGGCGAGCTGCTCCGGCAGATCACCGACGCGCCCCCGCCCGATCCGCACAATCCGATCTTCGCCCAGCACGGGGTGAACACCCTCAAGAGCTGGCTACGCAGCCATCCCGAGGTGGCGCGGCGCTACTACGCCGACGTCGAGGCCGACGTCGAGCACCCCAAAGGACCCAAAGGAAAAGCCCTGTGACGACGATCCCCCCGGGTCGGAGCTTCGAGACCCGGCAGCTCCACGCCGGAGCCGCCCCGGACCCGGCGACCGGCGCGCGCGCCGTGCCGATCTACCAGACGACCTCCTTCGTGTTCGACGACACGCGGCACGCGGCCGAGCTGTTCTCGCTGGCCGAGGTCGGCTTCACTTACACCCGGGTCGTCAACCCCACGCAGGACGTCTTCGAACAGCGCATCGCGGATCTGGAGGGCGGGGTCGCGGCCCTGGCGACCGCCAGCGGCCAGGCCGCCCAGTCCCTGGCGGTGCTGAACCTCGCCGCCGCCGGGGCGCACCTGGTGTCGTCGACCTCGCTGTACGGCGGGACGTACGCGCTGTTCAGGAACACGCTGGCGGAGTTCGGGATCGAGACCACCTTCGTCGACGACCCGGACGACCTCGACGCCTGGCGCGCGGCGATCCGGCCGAACACCGCCGCGCTCTACGGCGAGACCATCGGCAACCCCCGTGGGAACGTTCTCGACGTCGCCAGGATCGCCGAGGTGGGGCACGCCGCGGGGGTACCGCTGATCGTGGACAACACCCTGGCGTCGCCGTACCTGAGCCGCCCTCTCGAACACGGCGCCGACATCGTGGTGCACTCCGCCACCAAGTTCATCGGCGGGCACGGGACGTCGATCGGCGGTGTCATCGTCGACGGCGGGCGTTTCGACTGGGGCAACGGCCGTTATCCGCGGTTCACCGCACCGGATCCGGCCTACCACGGCCTGGTCTTCCTCGACGCGTTCCCAGAGACCGCCTACATCGTGCGGGCCCGCGCGCGGCTGCTGCGCGACCTGGGCCCGGCCCTGTCCCCGATGAACGCCTTCCTGCTGCTCCAGGGGATGGAGACGTTGTCGCTACGGATGGAGCGGCACAGCGCGGGCGCGCTGCGGGTGGCACAGTGGCTGTCCGAGCGGGACGAGGTGATCTGGGTCGCCTACCCGGGCCTGGCGTCGAGCCGCTGGTATCCGGCGGCCCGGCGCTACCTGCCCGATGGTGCCGGCGCCGTGCTGGCCTTCGGTATCCGCGGTGGTGACGCCGCCGGGCGGGCGTTCATCGAGGCCCTCGAACTGCACAGCCATCTCGCCAACGTCGGGGACGTCCGCTCGCTGGCGATTCATCCGGCGTCCACGACCCACGCCCAGCTCACCCCCGCCGAGCAGGCCAACAGCGGGGTGAGCGAGGAGCTGATCCGCCTGTCGGTCGGCATCGAGGGGGTCGACGACATCCTGGCCGACCTGGAGAAGGGCTTCCGCGCGGCCAAGGGGCACTGACCGGATTCGGCATCCGCCGCACTGCGAAGAGCCCAATATTTCACTAGCTCTATCGACAAACTCTACTTACCCCACTAAGTTTGCCTACTAGGTTTGTCAGATCAGCCGCTTGGCTGATGGTTGACCGAGCTGTCACGAGCGCCAACGTTCAGCCCTGGCTTGTTGACCGGCAACCCTCGTTCGCGAAGGGGTGCCCCGGATGAGGACACGGCCGTGCCCCCGGGTGCGGCAAGCGCGGGCCCGTACTCCCGGGCCCGAGCCGAGGGAGCTGTGAGATGTCGGGAGCGACTCGCCACGCCAGTGGCCGCTTCACGCTCGCATGCCGGTGCGGGACACAAGCCGTTGCCCACGTGCTCAGCCCCTGGGCG